>NZ_CP010029.1:2713686-2801399 GCF_001656035.1 Yersinia entomophaga | reverse complement strand
TGGATGCAAACAGTATCGATCTCGTATTGGTCGAGGGGTTCAGACATGAGCCTATCAATAAGATCGCCCTATATCGAGCGGCTGTAGGAAAACCTTTTACCGGAGTAATCGATAAGCATGTTATTGCGCTAGCAAGCGATGAACCGGCACCTACAGATTTACCGCAATTGGATATTAATCAACCCTATCATATTGCTGATTTCATCTGTTCCTGGCTGAAAAGTCAGTCTTAACTGCTGCTGATAGTATAAAGCTGGTCACGCCATTAGGTTGGCTCGAAGATGATGACTTAGCTGACTTTTCAACAGGACGCTTGCGCCTGACAGCCCACACTCTTGCCGCTAAAACCACTTTTCAAACAGCCACTTATTCACACCGTTAATAGCATCTTATAACACCCTGATAACTGGGCTAATTTGGGGTAGGGTTGCATCACATTGCCTAAAACTTCGGCAAAATCACCCTCATTGCAAGTTAACAACACAACAATCTAGATGATAAAAAAGGTTATTTGGTATGTAGCCTGACTCGTCAGTCACCGCCAGAGTTTTAACCAGCAGTTAAAAATCTTCTGTCTGTTACTCTTCGCAGTGAGGCCGGTAGTGTATCAGAGGCCTCAGCATCCCGACTGGCGACACGTTTTATCCCCTTACGCCCCACCGGATGCAAGCCTGGCTCTTGAGCTACCGCCGAGTGTGAATACCCGTTAATGGGGGATGAGTTTCCGATAAAACCGACCTGGTTCGTTGGTTACATGGCTTTTTAATAAAATATAAGCCCGGTGAGTGACTGTATCTGCCTGAAAATGCTGCGAATTTACTGCCTGAAAACGTCAACGGCGGCGCAATTTACCGGATAAGCCGCCCCCTATGGAATGAAAATCGCCATATACGCCTTCAACGCCCGGCATTCCCGGGGGTTCCCATGCCCTTAAACGCAAAAAGCCCCCCGCAATCGCAGGAGGCTCGGTTCGAGGGCGGCAATGACTTTTATCCGCCTCGCGTCTGTCTTTTTTCCATAGCAAAAACCCCACGCTTTTGGCATGGGGTCTTGGCTTGATTTGATGCCTGGCAGTGTCCTACTCTCGCATGGGGAGACCCCACACTACCATCGGCGCTACGGCGTTTCACTTCTGAGTTCGGCATGGGATCAGGTGGGACCACCGCGCTATTGCCGCCAGGCAAATTCTGTTTTAATCAACCCGCCACGTGATTTACATCACACAGCCAGTCAATCCAATCTGTTAACAATGCTGAAAATCAAAACGCTCTCTAAAACACCTTCGGTGTTGTAAGGTTAAGCCTCACGGATCATTAGTACTGGTTAGCTCAATGCATCGCTGCACTTACACACCCAGCCTATCAACGTCATAGTCTTTAACGTTCCTTCAGGGGGCTTAAAGCCCCAGGGAAGACTCATCTTGAGGCAAGTTTCGCGCTTAGATGCTTTCAGCGCTTATCTTTTCCGCATTTAGCTACCGGGCAATGCCATTGGCATGACAACCCGAACACCAGTGATGCGTCCACTCCGGTCCTCTCGTACTAGGAGCAGCCCCTCTCAATCTTCCAACGCCCACGGCAGATAGGGACCGAACTGTCTCACGACGTTCTAAACCCAGCTCGCGTACCACTTTAAATGGCGAACAGCCATACCCTTGGGACCTACTTCAGCCCCAGGATGTGATGAGCCGACATCGAGGTGCCAAACACCGCCGTCGATATGAACTCTTGGGCGGTATCAGCCTGTTATCCCCGGAGTACCTTTTATCCGTTGAGCGATGGCCCTTCCATTCAGAACCACCGGATCACTAAGACCTACTTTCGTACCTGCTCGAGCCGTCACTCTCGCAGTCAAGCTAGCTTATGCCTTTGCACTAACCTCACGATGTCCGACCGTGATTAGCTAACCTTCGTGCTCCTCCGTTACTCTTTGGGAGGAGACCGCCCCAGTCAAACTACCCACCAGACACTGTCCTCACCCCAGATTATGGGGCCGAGTTAGAACATCAAACATTAAAGGGTGGTATTTCAAGGTTGGCTCCACGCAGACTGGCGTCCACGCTTCGATGCCTCCCACCTATCCTACACATCAAGGCTCAATGTTCAGTGTCAAGCTATAGTAAAGGTTCACGGGGTCTTTCCGTCTTGCCGCGGGTACACTGCATCTTCACAGCGAGTTCAATTTCACTGAGTCTCGGGTGGAGACAGCCTGGCCATCATTACGCCATTCGTGCAGGTCGGAACTTACCCGACAAGGAATTTCGCTACCTTAGGACCGTTATAGTTACGGCCGCCGTTTACTGGGGCTTCGATCAAGAGCTTCGCCTTGCGGCTGACCCCATCAATTAACCTTCCAGCACCGGGCAGGCGTCACACCGTATACGTCCACTTTCGTGTTTGCACAGTGCTGTGTTTTTATTAAACAGTTGCAGCCAGCTGGTATCTGCGACTGGCTTCAGCTCCGAGAGCAAGTCTCTTCACCTAGCGCCAGCGTGCCTTCTCCCGAAGTTACGGCACCATTTTGCCTAGTTCCTTCACCCGAGTTCTCTCAAGCGCCTGAGTATTCTCTACCTGACCACCTGTGTCGGTTTGGGGTACGATTCAATGTTACCTGATGCTTAGAGGCTTTTCCTGGAAGCTTGGCATCAACTACTTCTGCACCGTGGTGCATCGTCATCACGCCTCAGGGTTGATGGTTTTCCGGATTTACCAGGAACACCCCCCTACACGCTTAAACCGGGACAACCGTCGCCCGGCTAGCCTAGCCTTCTCCGTCCCCCCTTCGCAGTAACACCAAGTACAGGAATATTAACCTGTTTCCCATCGACTACGCTTTTCAGCCTCGCCTTAGGGGTCGACTCACCCTGCCCCGATTAACGTTGGACAGGAACCCTTGGTCTTCCGGCGTGCGGGTTTTTCACCCGCATTATCGTTACTTATGTCAGCATTCGCACTTCTGATACCTCCAGCAGTCCTCACAGACTACCTTCAACGGCTTACAGAACGCTCCCCTACCCAACAACACCTAAGTGTCGCTGCCGCAGCTTCGGTGCATGGTTTAGCCCCGTTACATCTTCCGCGCAGGCCGACTCGACCAGTGAGCTATTACGCTTTCTTTAAATGATGGCTGCTTCTAAGCCAACATCCTGGCTGTCTATGCCTTCCCACATCGTTTCCCACTTAACCATGACTTTGGGACCTTAGCTGGCGGTCTGGGTTGTTTCCCTCTTCACGACGGACGTTAGCACCCGCCGTGTGTCTCCCGTGATAACATTCTTCGGTATTCGGAGTTTGCATCGGTTTGGTAATCCGGGATGGACCCCTAGCCGAAACAGTGCTCTACCCCCGAAGATGAGTTCACGAGGCGCTACCTAAATAGCTTTCGGGGAGAACCAGCTATCTCCCGGTTTGATTGGCCTTTCACCCCCAGCCACAAGTCATCCGCTAATTTTTCAACATTAGTCGGTTCGGTCCTCCAGTTAGTGTTACCCAACCTTCAACCTGCCCATGGCTAGATCACCGGGTTTCGGGTCTATACCTTGCAACTAGACGCCCAGTTAAGACTCGGTTTCCCTACGGCTCCCCTATACGGTTAACCTTGCTGCAAAATATAAGTCGCTGACCCATTATACAAAAGGTACGCAGTCACACCACGAAGGTGCTCCCACTGCTTGTACGTACACGGTTTCAGGTTCTATTTCGCTCCCCTCGCCGGGGTTCTTTTCGCCTTTCCCTCACGGTACTGGTTCACTATCGGTCAGTCAGGAGTATTTAGCCTTGGAGGATGGTCCCCCCATATTCAGACAGGATGTCACGTGTCCCGCCCTACTCATCGAGTTCACAGCATGTGCATTTTTGTGTACGGGACTATCACCCTGTACCGTGCGACTTTCCAGACGCTTCCACTAACACACAAACTGATTCAGACTCTGGGCTCCTCCCCGTTCGCTCGCCGCTACTAGGGGAATCTCGGTTGATTTCTTTTCCTCGGGGTACTTAGATGTTTCAGTTCCCCCGGTTCGCCTCGTTAGACTATGTATTCATCTAACGATAGTGCAACGAATTGCACTGGGTTTCCCCATTCGGGTATCGTCGGTTGTAACGCTTCATATCAGCTTACCGACGCTTTTCGCAGATTAGCACGCCCTTCATCGCCTCTGACTGCCTAGGCATCCACCGTGTACGCTTAGTCGCTTAACCTCACAACCCGAAGGTGTCTTTCGACATCATCGTGCTGCGATTATTGAGAGACTCTACCTGCAGATGACTCCTTGTCTCGGTAAATCTACGGAGAGACAAGTTTTAGCTGCAGTGTTTCAATTTTCAGCTTGTTCCAGATTGTTAAAGAGCAATATCTTAAACACGACTCGTTAAAGTCATCTTTAAGATATTCAGTTGATAATGTCTTTCACTCATTATCGGATGGCGTCCCCAAGGGGATTCGAACCCCTGTTACCGCCGTGAAAGGGCGGTGTCCTAGGCCTCTAGACGATGGGGACACAGGAAATTCCGACTAAATCAAAAACTTAATCGTTTCTCGTGTCATCATGAGTCGAAACTCACGACATCAACAGGTGCTCTTGCTCATTACTATTATCAGACAATCTGTGTGGACACTGCGCAATGCGTATCATTAGGTAAGGAGGTGATCCAACCGCAGGTTCCCCTACGGTTACCTTGTTACGACTTCACCCCAGTCATGAATCACAAAGTGGTAAGCGCCCTCCCGAAGGTTAAGCTACCTACTTCTTTTGCAACCCACTCCCATGGTGTGACGGGCGGTGTGTACAAGGCCCGGGAACGTATTCACCGTAGCATTCTGATCTACGATTACTAGCGATTCCGACTTCATGGAGTCGAGTTGCAGACTCCAATCCGGACTACGACAGACTTTATGTGGTCCGCTTGCTCTCGCGAGTTCGCTTCACTTTGTATCTGCCATTGTAGCACGTGTGTAGCCCTACTCGTAAGGGCCATGATGACTTGACGTCATCCCCACCTTCCTCCGGTTTATCACCGGCAGTCTCCCTTGAGTTCCCACCATGACGTGCTGGCAACAAAGGATAAGGGTTGCGCTCGTTGCGGGACTTAACCCAACATTTCACAACACGAGCTGACGACAGCCATGCAGCACCTGTCTCACAGTTCCCGAAGGCACCGAAGCATCTCTGCTACGTTCTGTGGATGTCAAGAGTAGGTAAGGTTCTTCGCGTTGCATCGAATTAAACCACATGCTCCACCGCTTGTGCGGGCCCCCGTCAATTCATTTGAGTTTTAACCTTGCGGCCGTACTCCCCAGGCGGTCGACTTAACGCGTTAGCTCCGGAAGCCACGCCTCAAGGGCACAACCTCCAAGTCGACATCGTTTACAGCGTGGACTACCAGGGTATCTAATCCTGTTTGCTCCCCACGCTTTCGCACCTGAGCGTCAGTCTTTGTCCAGGGGGCCGCCTTCGCCACCGGTATTCCTCCAGATCTCTACGCATTTCACCGCTACACCTGGAATTCTACCCCCCTCTACAAGACTCTAGCTTGCCAGTTTCAAATGCAGTTCCCAAGTTAAGCTCGGGGATTTCACATCTGACTTAACAAACCGCCTGCGTGCGCTTTACGCCCAGTAATTCCGATTAACGCTTGCACCCTCCGTATTACCGCGGCTGCTGGCACGGAGTTAGCCGGTGCTTCTTCTGCGAGTAACGTCAATCACTTCACGTATTAGGTGAAATGCCTTCCTCCTCGCTGAAAGTGCTTTACAACCCGAAGGCCTTCTTCACACACGCGGCATGGCTGCATCAGGCTTGCGCCCATTGTGCAATATTCCCCACTGCTGCCTCCCGTAGGAGTCTGGACCGTGTCTCAGTTCCAGTGTGGCTGGTCATCCTCTCAGACCAGCTAGGGATCGTCGCCTAGGTGAGCCATTACCCCACCTACTAGCTAATCCCATCTGGGCACATCCGATGGCGTGAGGCCCTAAGGTCCCCCACTTTGCTCTTGCGAGGTTATGCGGTATTAGCTACCGTTTCCAGTAGTTATCCCCCTCCATCAGGCAGTTTCCCAGACATTACTCACCCGTCCGCCGCTCGCCGGCAAAGTAGCAAGCTACTTTCCGCTGCCGCTCGACTTGCATGTGTTAGGCCTGCCGCCAGCGTTCAATCTGAGCCATGATCAAACTCTTCAATTTAAGATTTGTTTGATTTGCTACCGAAGTAGCGATGCTCAAAGATTACTTTCTGCAAATATGCATTCGAACCGAAGTTCAAATGTTTACTGCTTTGGTCACTCTTCAAGACTTGATATTTCTTCTGCCTGCCGAAACAGGCTTTGATATCGTCTTGCGAGTGCCCACACAGATTGTCTGATAAATTGTTAAAGAGCGTTCGTTACCCGTTCGCTTGCGGCGAATCTTACGGTAACGCGGGAGGCAGATAATACGCTTTCCCGCTGAAGTGTCAAGCTTTTCTTTTCAACTTTCGTTTTAAGAACCGGCGTTTCCGCCTGCTTAACACTTCCTGACCCGGCGAAGTTTGTTTCGTTGTTCCCGGTCAGTGGAGGCGCATTATAGGGAGTTCCTGACAGGCTGCAACCCCTAATTTCAAATAATTTTCCAACCGGCTTTTTTTTCATCAAAAAGTGCGGAAATGGATAACTTTTCTACTACTTTTCAGTTAAACAGCCAATACCAGAGTGAAACAGTAGAGTAAAATAGAAGGATAAGAAGTTAGCCAGGACAAATCACCATGCAATTTAACGCCCAACAACAAGCCGCCCAACGCAACCTTTCCTATTTATTAGCTGAAAAGATTGGCCAGCGTATCCTGGCGGGCGAATATATAGCCGGTTCTATACTGCCCGGAGAGATAGAACTAGGCGAACAGTTCGGCGTAAGCCGCACTGCAGTACGTGAAGCGGTTAAAATGTTAGCGGCGAAAGGGATGTTGTTGCCACGGCCACGGATTGGTACGCGCATTATGCCGCAGTCCAACTGGAATTTTCTCGATCAGGAGTTACTCACCTGGTGGATGACCCGTGAAAACTTCGATCAGGTGATGCAGCACTTTATTTTGGTACGAACCGCGTTAGAGCCACAGGCCTGCGCTTTGGCCGCGGTTAACGCTAATCCTGCGCAAAAACAGCAATTGGCTATATTGATGGCAGAAATGCAGGCGCTGCACCGTGAATTTGATCGTGAACGCTGGATTCAGGTGGATACCCAATTTCATCAACTGATCTACGAAGCCAGTGGTAATCCCTTCCTGACTTCGTTCGCCAATTTGTTCAGTTCGGTATATCACAGCTACTTCCGTGCTATTACCGGCGATGAAGTGATAAAGCTGCAACACCACCAATCTATCGTTGATACCATCCTTGCCAGCGACAGTCAGGGTGCCTGCATTGCCTGTCAGGTATTATTACAAGACAAAAACTGACGGAGTGTGTAATCACATGTTATCTATATATAGAAGAGAGGATTGTTAATAACGAATTCCATCAGGAAATAGAATGATTAAATCTGCTCGTAGCATGGCCGGCTTACCCTGGATTGCCGCCATGGCTTTCTTTATGCAGGCGCTGGACGCAACAATATTAAACACAGCCCTTCCCGCGATAGCCGAAAGCCTCAATCGCTCGCCGTTAACTATGCAGTCTGCCATTATCAGCTACACGCTAACCGTCGCTATGCTGATCCCAGTCAGCGGCTGGTTAGCCGATCGCTACGGCACCCGGCGAATTTTTATCATTGCCGTCTCGCTGTTTACCTTTGGCTCTTTATTATGTGCGTTATCAGGTTCCCTCTCATTTCTGGTCGCCTCGCGGGTTATCCAAGGCATTGGCGGCGCCATGATGATGCCAGTCGCGCGACTGGCATTATTACGCGCTTATCCGCGCAGTGAATTACTGCCGGTTCTAAATTTCGTAACCATTCCCGGTTTAGTCGGCCCCATTATGGGCCCCTTGCTGGGTGGCCTGCTGGTGACTTACGCCAGTTGGCATTGGATTTTCATTATCAATATCCCCATTGGCCTGTTAGGCATTTTTTATGCGCTGAAATACATGCCTAATTTCACTATGCCTAAGCGAGCCTTTGATATTAGTGGCTTCCTACTGTTCGGCTTTAGTTTGGTCATGATTTCTATCAGTCTGGAGATGATGGGGAAAGCGGAAGTGTCGGGCTATCTTTCTCCCTCGATGATGCTTGGGGGATTGCTCCTGCTAGTCGGTTATATTTTCCACGCCAAGGGACACCCAAATCCATTAATCGGATTACCTCTATTCAAAACCAGAACGTTCTCCGTCGGGATAGCCGGTAATATCGCTTCCAGATTGGGAACTGGCTGTGTACCTTTCCTGATGCCATTGATGCTACAAGTTGGCTTTGGCTACTCGGCCATCATTGCCGGTTGCATGATGGCGCCGACGGCTATCGGCTCAATGATGGCAAAATCTACCGTGACTCAGGTTTTGCGCTGGTTGGGCTATAGAAAGGTGCTGGTGAGCATTACGTTGATTATTGGCACACTGATTGGATTGTTTTCATTACAAACGCCGGGCATGTCTGTCTGGCTAATGATCGTGCCACTATTCATTTTGGGAATGGCGATGTCTACCCAATTTACGGCCATGAATACCATTACGCTGGCAGACCTGACCGATAACAACGCCAGCTCCGGTAATAGCGTACTGGCCGTCACTCAACAGCTTTCCATCAGCTTTGGCGTCGCTATCAGCGCCGCCGTACTGCGTTTCTACGAGGAATTACCGTTTGGCAATCACATCGACCATTTCCACTACACCTTTATTACCATGGGCGCAGTGACATTGGTTTCATCCCTAGTGTTCTTGCTACTCAAACCTAAAGATGGCGATAACCTGATTAAAGGCCGCAGCGCGCGGAAAAGCAAAGTCTAGCGCTGAGCAACAGAACCACGCTCCACCAGCTCAGGTGTGAGCGTGAGAATCTGCGGTTCTGCAAATGGATTATTCAGACGATGAATTAATGTATCGATGGCCAATTCACCCAAATCATCCTTCGGCTGATGAATAGTCGTAAGCGGCGGCGTCATATAACGGGCGATCTCGATATCATCGTAACCAATAACCGCCATATCCTGCGGGATGGATAATCCAACCTGATGCAACGCCTGATAAACCCCAACTGCCATCGCATCATTACCAGTAAATACTGCTTCCGGCACTTCGGGCAAAGCCAATAACTGCTTCATTGATTCCAAACCACCCGCAAACTCAAAGTCACTGGCAATTTCATATCCAGCCAAGATCGGCAAGCCGGCACGCTTCATCGCCTGACGGTAACCTTCCAGCCGTTCTCTGGCCGGAGTCTTATCCTGTGGTCCGGCGATACAGGCAATGCGTTTATAGCCTTTGGCAATCAGGAAATCCGTGGCCATATCCCCACCTAACAGCGAGTTATCCTGAATGGTGTCGTTCACACCTTCAAAAGGAGCCCAATCCATCATGACAATAGGTAAAGAAGGGTAACAGCGGAGAACATCCTGAGACGGGCGATGATTTTCGGTACACATTAATAGCAAGCCATCAACGCGCTTTTGCAGCAAGGTTTCCATGCTACGGCTCATCCGATCGATATCGCCTTCGGTATTACACAAAATCAGGCTGTAGCCGCGCTCATAGCAACTGCGCTCCACGCCGCGAACTACCTCGGCATAAAACGGGTTGCTGCTGGCCGTAACCAACATGCCAATAGTGCGGGTTTGATTAAGCTTGAGGCTACGCGCCAAAGCCGAAGGGGCATAATTGAGTTGCTTAATAGCGGCAACGACTTTGTCGCGTACCGCTTCACTGACAAAACGATCTTTGTTGATGACGTGAGAAACCGTCGAGGTAGAAACGCCCGCCAAACGGGCGACATCTTTCATGGTCGCCAAAATTACCTCTGGTTTTGCAAGAAGGCATCAATTTCGGCCCGCCATGGAATGGAGGGTTGTGCGCCAGGGCGAGTCACGGCAATCGCGGCCGCTGCATGAGCAAAACGTATCGCCGATGCCATTTCCTGACCGTCCAATAACGCTGTAAGCAGTGCGCCGTTAAAAGTATCACCGGCGGCAATAGTATCGACCGCATTCACCTTAAAACCCGGCATCAGTTTGCCCTGACCTTGCTGGCTAAGCCATACACCGCGGCTACCCAAGGTGATAATAACCGTCGTAATGCCTTTCTGATGTAATGCCCGAGCCGCCAGATTGGCGTCTTCCTCATTTTCGATATGAATACCTGTCAGGCGCTCGGCCTCGGTTTCATTCGGTGTAATCATATCCACCAGCTGTAATAACTCATCCGGTAGCTCGCGCGCCGGTGCTGGATTCAGAATCACCTGCGTCTGGCTTTCTCTCGCCAGTTTCGCAGCGGCTATCACGGTTTCCAGCGGAGATTCCAGCTGCATCAATACTGCTTGCGCATCAATAATTTGCTGCTGATAACGTTGAAGGTATTCGGGTGTCACGGCAGAATTTGCTCCGGCATTAATGCCGATAACGTTCTCCCCCTCTCCATTGACGAAAATCAGTGCTACACCGGTAGTTTTGCCTGCGATAGCTTCCACCGGCGTGGTATCGATACGGTCTTTAGCCAACTGTTGACGAACGCGTTCACCAATATCATCCTCACCCACACAGGCAATAAATGCGATATCCGCTCCGCTGCGGCCGGCGGCAACCGCCTGATTGGCACCTTTCCCACCGAAAGCAACGTGATACTGCTTCCCGATCACCGTTTCACCCGGACGTGGAAATTGCTCAATATTCAGAATATGGTCAGCATTGATACTGCCAAGAACCACTAGCTTACCTGTTTCCATCGCATCTATTCCTTTGTAGATAACGCCACCGCTAACATTGCATTGCTGCGGCGGCGTGATACCTAAATTCTCTGCTTTTATTGTTTGGTCACTAACTTCAAATCAACCGGGATGATGGCCTGTACTTTTTCGCCTTTCAGCACTTTATCCGCAGTTTGAACCCCGATAGCGCCGATTTGGTCAGGGCGTTGAGCGATAGTTGCACCCAACTTGCCGCCTTCAACCGCTTTGATGCCGTCGTCAGTGCCGTCAAAACCAACCACTAATACATCGGTTTTACCTGCAGTTTGCAATGCACGCAGCGCACCCAGCGCCATTTCATCGTTCTGAGCGAAAACAGCCTGTACCGCTGGATGTGCGGTCAGCAGATTCTGCATCACGTTCAGGCCTTTGGTGCGGTCAAAATCTGCTGGCTGGCTGGCTAACAGTTGGAATTTATGTTGTTCCATCGATTGTTTAAAGCCTTCGCCACGTTCACGAGCAGCGGAAGCACCGGCGATACCTTCCAGTTGAATCACTTTGGCATCGTTACCCAGTTTTTTGGCGATGAAGTCACCGGCCATTTTACCGCCAAAGCGGTTATCGGAAGCGACGTGGCTAACGACTTCGCCTTTAGAAGCCAGACGGTCCAGCGTGATTACCGGAATTTTGGCCTGATTTGCCATTTTAATCGCATTACCCACTGCATCTGAGTCAGTTGGGTTAATCAGTAACAGCTTGGTGCCACGAACCGTCAGATCCTGTACGTTGGCCAACTCTTTCGCCGGGTTGTTCTGTGAATCCAGCACCACCAGGTTATAGCCCAGTTTGTCCGCTTCTTTTTGTGCGCCATCCTTCATTGAAACAAAGAACGGATTATTCAGGGTGGAAACTACCAGCGCGATCGTGTCTTTTGCCAGCGCATTGGCACTCACCGTGGCGCTCAGGGCAACAACAGAGATCAAAGTAGCCAGTTTTTTCATTTTCATGGTCGCAGTTCCTGTAGGGAGAGAGCATCGTTAATTTTGCAGGCGTTATTGTTGCAACGTCGCCTACTGCTTTTTGTTATCTACCAATACCGCCAGCAGGATGACTACTGCTTTAACGATCATTTGGTAATAGGAGGAGACACCCAATAAATTCAAACCGTTATTCAAGAAGCCAAGAATCAGGGCACCGATCAGCGTCCCAACAATGCGTCCTTTGCCTCCCGCCAGACTTGTGCCGCCCAATACCACCGCAGCAATCGCATCCAGTTCATAGCCGGTACCGGCAGTTGGCTGGGCTGAAGATAGACGCGCAACTTCGATAATGCCAGCCAGTGCAGCTAATAAGCCACACAGTGAGTAAACAATAATCTTAACTTTATCAACGCTGATACCGGACAAACGGGTGGCAGACTCGTTGCCGCCCAGAGCATAAATGTAACGGCCTAAACGGGTATGGTGCAGCATGTACCAGGCACCGGCAAAAACGATAGCCATCAACCAGATAGGCGTTGGTATCCCTAACGGGCGGCCAATACCGAACCAGCCAAAGGCGTCGGCGGCATCGGTAAATCCGGTATTCACCGGGCTACCGTTGGTATACACCATGGTCACGCCGCGCAATAGCAGCATCATCACCAAAGTGGCGATAAAGGCCTGCACCTTGCCTTTTGCCACGATGACGCCCGTACAGGCGCCAACAAAGGCTCCTACCGCCAACGCGGCACCCACGGCCACCAGCGCGTTCATTTCCAATCCGACAATCGATGCCGCGACTGCGCCGGTCAGCGCCAGTAAGGAACCCACGGAAAGATCGATGCCTGACGTCAGGATAACCAACGTCATCCCTACCGCCATAATGGCGTTCACCGAGGTCTGTTGCAGAATATTAAATAGGTTATTTAGCGTGAAGAAATTCGGGCTGAGGGACGAAACCACGGCAATCAGCACCAGCAGCGCAATCAGCGATTTTTGTTCTAGTAGCCACTCTTTGCTGAACCAGCGTTTGGTCTGGATAGTCTGGGAACTCATATCTGATTACTCCTGCTTTGCGCGCTACTACTCATAAATAAATCACGCTTGCCGACGGCGGCTGCCATCAACACTTCTTGAGTGGCCTGTTCAATAGAGAACTCACCGCTTAAATGACCTTCATGCATCACCAGAATTCTGTCGCTCATGCCTATCACCTCTGGCATTTCTGAAGAAACCAGAATGATGCTGAGCCCTTCTTGCTTGAACTGGTTGATTAACTGATAGATCTCTTTTTTCGCCCCTACGTCTACACCGCGGGTAGGTTCATCCAGAATCAAGACTTTAGGTCGAGTCATTAATCCTCGGGCTATCGCCACTTTCTGCTGATTGCCGCCGGACAACAAACCTATAGGCTGTTCCATTGATGGCGTTTTAATATTGAATAAACGAATAAAGTCAGCCACGGCCTGCTGTTCTTCACCATGTTTCAGCGATCCGCCGCTGCGGCTAAAATAACGTAATGCCGTCAGAGACATATTTTCTTTGACCGACATTCCCAACACCAAACCATCACGCTTACGGTCTTCGGAAATATAAACAATGCCGTTAGCCAAACCGTCCTGCGGGGTATGGGTCACCACTTCACGACCATCCAGCATCACATAACCAGATTTACGCGGCAGCGCGCCGTAAATGATTTTCATCAGTTCAGTACGCCCTGCGCCCATTAACCCGGCCACACCGAGGATTTCACCGGCGTGCAGCGTAAAGCTGACGTCGTTCACCCCTGGGCCGCAAAGTTCCTTCACTTGCAAGCGCACATCGCCCAAAGGCAAATTCAGGCGTGGATATTGTTCTTCCAGCTTCCGGCCAACCATCATTTCAATCAATGTATCTTCTTCCAGCTCGCTTACCGGCTTTTCACCGATAAACTGGCCGTCGCGGAAAACCGTCACATCGTCGCAGATCTCAAAAATCTCTTTCAGACGGTGAGAGATATAGACAATGCCGCGCCCTTCAGCTTTTAACTCGTTGATTACGTTAAATAGCGAGGCGGTTTCTGTGTCTGTCAGCGCATCCGTTGGCTCATCCATAATGATGACTTTGGATTCGAAGCTCAGCACCTTGGCAATTTCGACCATTTGCTGATCGCCGATGGAAAGCTCACCGACCAAACGATGGCTGCTATAGCGAATATTCAGGCGGGATAACAGGCGATCCGCTTCGGCATACATCTTTTTCCAATCGATGCCGCCAAAACGGTTAACGAATTCACGACCAAGAAAGATATTCTCGGCAATGGTCAGCTGTGGAATCAGGTTAAGTTCCTGATGAATAATCCCAATACCCGCTTCCTGCGAGGCCTTGGGACCATTGAATACCACTTCCTGACCGAGAAAATGCTGGCTACCGGCATCTTTGGTATAAATGCCCGTCAGCACTTTCATCATCGTCGATTTCCCTGCGCCGTTTTCACCCACCAGCGCCATTACCCGTCCGGGGTAAACACTGAGTGCAGCGCCAGAGAGCGCTTTGACGCCGGGAAAGGCTTTATCAATCCCTTTCAATTGCAGCAAAGGTTGCATAAATGCCTCAGAAAGTTACGCCAGCGCAGAGAATCACGTTCGCAAAAGGTGAACATTCCCCGCTACGGATGACCGCATGGCTATGTTTTGTTTGCTCTTTGAAAGCCTCATGGCTGACATAGTGCAAAGCAATGGAGTTTCCCTGGTGTTGCTCAAGTTGTTTAAGTTGTGTCAGCAAAGCTTCATGGAGCTGCGGATTATTCTTCGCGATCTCTTCCGCCAAAATAGCGCTTTCTACCTGCATTTCCTGCGTCACCACCGACAGCACCTGGAGGAAGCCAGGTACACCCTGTGTTAGCGCCAAATCGATGCGGGTGGTACTGGCCGGAATCGGCAGCCCAGCATCCGCTATGACGATTTGATCCGTATGACCTAATCGGGAGATAACCGCGGAAATATCAGAATTCAGTAATACGCCTTTTTTCATTTTTTGCTCCGACAGCGAAACGTTTCGCTGATGGATAAGTTTAAAAAAAAGACAGCAGAAGGCAAACCTAATGTGGTGAATTTGTGATCGCCATCGAAACGTTTCGCTGCACTATTAAACAAGGATGAATAAACTGGCTAAATACTTCGGGAAAATAAGTGGTAGGGAAAATCTGCGGATAAAAAGTCAGTGCGTATCAGTACAAGAAGTAAAAAGGCCGTCGGAATGACGGCCTTAGTAACTAGATTTCTACCTGAGTTCCCAGTTCAATCACCCTATTAGGCGGGATTTCGAACTGATCCGGCGCGCGCAGAGCGTTGCGGCTCAGAGCCATAAACAGTTTACCGCGCAGGAACAAATACCAAGGCCGTTTCGACAATATTAACGACTCGTGGGACATAAAGAAGGAGGTTTCCATCATCTGGCAAGGCAGCCCCTCCAGACCGCAGCGGTGGAAGATTTCCTCCACGTTCGGCGTTTCTCGCCAGCCGTAGCTGGCCACCACACGCCAGAAGGTCGGTGAGAGCTGCTCAATTGTCACACGGCGAACGTTGTGTACATAAGGCGCGTCTTCAGTGCGCAGAGTCAGCAATACCACGCGATCATGCAGCACTTTATTGTGTTTGAGGTTATGTAATAGCGCGAAAGGAATCACATTCACGGCACGCGACATATATACCGCCGTACCTGAAACCCGCACCGGTGGCGATTTCTCTAGTGAGGCGATCATCGCTTCCAGAGAATTACCGTGCTCATGCATCCGACGTAGTAAGCTGAAACGCTCGCTTTTCCAGGTGGTCATGATGATGAACATCACCAGACCCAGCGTCAGAGGTAACCAACCGCCGGAGAACAGCTTCAAGGCGTTGGCGGAGAACATCGGGATATCGATGATCAGTAATATCATCAATAAGCAGGCTACGAATACCCGATTCCAGTGCCAGTTTTTCAGCGCCACGGTGCAGAACAGAATACTGGTCAATACCATGGTGCCGGTAACGGCAATACCGTAGGCCGCGGCCAGATTACTGGAACGTTCGAAGCCGATAATCACCAATACTACGGCGATATATAGCGTCCAGTTAATTACGGGAATATAGATCTGGCCAGACTCCATTTCTGAAGTATGGATAATGCGCATTGGTGGTAAATAGCCTAAACGCACCGCCTGACGAGTCAGGGAGAATACGCCAGAAATCACGGCCTGCGAGGCAATAACCGTCGCTAACGTTGCCAGAACCAACAATGGAATCAGCGCCCAATCGGGAGCTAGCAGGAAGAAGGGGTTTTTTATCGCTTCCGGATTTTTCAGCAACAGTGCGCCCTGACCAAAGTAGTTCAGCACCAACGAAGGCAGCACCACGGTGAACCAAGCTAGACGAATAGGGAATTTACCGAAATGCCCCATATCCGCATACAGTGCCTCTACGCCGGTAATTGCCAGCACTACCGCACCTAAGGCAAAGAAAGAAACCGTTTTGTATTCCGCAAAGAAGGCCAGCGCCCACTTAGGATTCATCGCATTGAGCACTTCCGGGTTATCCATAATGCCCCGAATACCCAGCACCGCTAACGTCAGGAACCAAACTAACATGACCGGCGCAAAGAGTTTGCCCACGCTACCGGTACCGTGTTTTTGAATGACAAACAATAAAGTCAGAACGGCAATTGAACAGGGAACGATATAAGGATCGAGGGCGGGGGCGGCTATTTCCAAACCTTCTATCGCCGACATCACCGAGATCGCGGGAGTGATCACGACCTCGCCATAGAAAAAACTGCCGCCTATCAGGCCAAGTATGACCAATATCGACGTTGCGCGGGAGGACGTGTTTCTGCCGGCCAGAGACATCAGGGTTAAAATCCCGCCTTCACCGGCGTTATCGGCTCGCATCACATAGGTAAGATACTTTAGCGAGACAATCAGGATTAACATCCAGAATATCAGAGAGAGAAAACCAAATACGACGTCAGGACGCACGTCAAAACCATAATGACCAGAAAAACATTCTCTTAAGGTATAAAGAGGACTGGTACCAATATCACCGTACACTACCCCTATTGCTGCCAGGGTTACTGCCGATAAAGATCGTTTATGTTCTGTGCTCATAATTTGTTTCTTTTTGCTAGAACATCCATAAGCTGATGCGTGCGTTTAAGAACCCAACCGACGGTTCTCTGTCCCTTGACGCTCACCAAAAGGCGCACAGTATGCACGATTTAAACTGATTGCCTACCCTTAAATCGGGAGATAAAGAAGGCAATAAATGATGAGGTAAGCATCATCAATAACATAAAAATTTTACTAATCAAGAAGCTATAACATTAAAAAAAGTGGTTTAATCTCTACCTCTTGGGTAAATATCAGTTCACGCATCGACCGTTTAGGATAATTATGGCGCAATCAACGCAATTAGCAGACAGAATATCCCGTTTAAGTAATGCGCTGGAAACCGGACTGTATGAAAGGCAGGAAGCGATACGCTTATGCCTGCTCGCCGCGTTGAGCGGAGAAAGCGTGTTTTTACTTGGCCCACCTGGAATTGCTAAAAGTCTGATTGCCCGTCGCCTGAAGTTTGCCTTCCGTAATGCCAGGGCTTTTGAATACCTGATGACGCGTTTTTCAACGCCGGAAGAGGTCTTTGGCCCGCTATCCATTCAGGCACTGAAAGAAGAGGGGCGTTACCAGCGAATGACCCACGGTTATTTGCCGGAAGCGGAAATCGTTTTTCTGGATGAAATCTGGAAAGCTGGCCCGGCGATTCTGAATACTTTGCTGACAGCGATTAACGAACGGCGTTTTCGCAACGGTGACAAAGAAGAAAGCATTCCAATGCGTCTGTTGGTTACGGCATCCAACGAACTGCCCGATGCCGATAGCAGTTTGGAGGCTCTTTATGACCGTATGCTAATTCGCCTGTGGTTAGATCGAGTGCAGGAAAAACAAAACTTCCGCTCATTGCTATTAACGCGTCAAAACGAAAACCATAATCCGGTGGCGGAAAATCTTAGTATCACCGATGAAGAGTTTCATCAGTGGCAGCCACAGATAGATAAAATTACGCTGCCAGATAATTGTTTCGAACTTATTTTTCAATTACGTCAACGCTTAGGTGCCTTAGAGCAGGCGCCTTATGTTTCTGATCGACGTTGGAAAAAAGCCCTGCGCTTGCTGCAAGCCAGCGCCTTTTTCAGCGGTCGCGATGCCATTGCGCCTATCGATATGATTTTACTGAAAGATTGCCTGTGGCATGACCTTAACTCTCTCAAACTACTCCAGCAGCAGTTGGAACAACTGTTATGTGAGCAAAGCTATCAGCAACAGCTGCTTATCACTCAGCTCCAACATATTCAGGCTCAATGGCTGCAACATCAGCAACAGCAAAGCGATCGGCAAGCGCTCACGTTGATAAAGCAAAGCGGCATATTCAGCCGTAAGCCCCAATATTCTTTGCCAGAAAATCTGACCGATGCAACTTTGACATTTTTCCTACAAAAACCGCTGAATTTGCACGATATTCAAGTCAATCATCTGCAAATCGAGCGGGACGCTCTGGTGCAATGGCTAAACAAAGGCGGCGTACTGCGTGCCAAACTGAATGGCGTCGGTTTCGCACAGAGCATTGATGCCGAAATTGACGACCGCCAGCACCTGGTTATTTTGGACGTTAGTCGTCAGGGCGCGGTTGTTTCTCTGCCGGGTGAATCCGCCGGAGCTGTACCAGAATCGTTATTAACTCAAATGAGTGAGTTGGAAATTCGTCTCTCAGAAAAACGCAGACAGTTTAGCCAGCACCAACCCTGCCTGTTCACACCTTCAAGCTGGCTGGCGAAAATTGAAGCCAGCTTGCTACAAGTTGCTGAGCAGGTGAAACAGCAACACCAAAAAATGCGTGGGCAATAGCCGTGCTCAGCTTGGCAACGTTGGATATGCTGCTGTCTATCAGTGAAAACCAACTGATAGATGAACTGGTGATCGGTCTGTTGGCCGCGCCACAGCTGGCTATTTTCTTTGAGAAGTTCCCTCGAATGAAACGCGCCCTGATGAAAGATATTCCCGGCTGGAAACTCAAACTGCAGCAACGAATTCAGGAAGCAAAGGTGCCACCGGCGCTGGCGAACGAATTTACGCTCTATCAGCGCTGCCAACTTCAGGACAGCGTGACCTTTTATCAGCAGGTTTGGGAAGTGGCGGAAAATATGGAGAAGATCCATTCTCCTTTCGCGACTCAGGCGCGATCCATGCTGGAAGCCGCCGATCTGGCCAATAATCCTCCCCACGGCGATAGCCTGCAAACGCTGTTTTTACAACGCTGGCGCATTAGTTTAACGGTACAAACCGTTACGCTGCACCACCAGCTGTTAGAACAGGAACGTGAGCAGCTACTGGCCGAATTGCAGCAGCGGCTGGCGCTGACCGGCGCCTTGGAGCCGATACTGGCAGATAACGACACCGCCGCAGGCAGACTGTGGGATATGAGTCAGGGACAATTACAGCGCGGGGATTATCAGTTATTACTGCAGTACGGTGATTTTTTGCAGCAACAGCCGGAATTACAAAAACTGGCCGAACAGTTGGGGCGTAGCCGTTCAGCTAAGGCATTACCGACGCCAGATGCTCGCTTCGAACCTTACTCAGTGATGGTGCGAATGCCAGACGCCGTGCCTGAGGAAGTCAGTGGTATTCATCAAAGTAATGACATTCTACGTTTACTGCCGACCGAACTGGTGATGCTAGGCATGAGCGAGCTGGAATTCGAGTTTTACCGTCGCCTGTTGGAACGCCGCTTGCTGACTTATCGGCTACAGGGCGATGCCTGGCAAGAACAGCAGTTACAGCGGCCAGTCAGTTTGAAAAATAGCGATCAACAGCCGCGCGGCCCTTTTATTGTCTGCGTAGATACTTCCGGATCGATGGGCGGATTCAATGAACAGTGCGCTAAAGCCTTTTGCCTGGCGTTGCTACGCATCGCATTGGAAGACAACCGCCGTTGCTACATTATGTTATTCGCGACAGAAATCATTCACTACGAGCTCTCCGCGTCCAGCGGACTCGAACAGGCAATTCGCTTCCTCAGCCAGCGTTTTCGCGGTGGAACAGATCTGGCAGCCTGCTTATCCGCAACGCTGACCAAAATGGACGACAGAGAATGGTATGACGCCGACGCGGTGATTATTTCCGATTTTGTGGCGCAGCGATTGCCGGAAGAATTAATCCGACGCATCAAAATCCAACAGCAAGCACACCAACATCGTTTCCATGCGGTTGCGATGTCAGCCTATGGCAAGCCAGGAATCATGCGGATATTCGACCATATCTGGCGCTTTGATACCGGATTAAAAAGTCGCCTGATGCGCCGCTGGCAGCGTTAATCGACGTATATTCTTAATTCAGCAATCCGGCACCGACGTTTATCGACAGCCCCAGAATCGTCATATTAAAAATAAAAGATAAAACCGACTGAAGCAAAACGATACGGCGAACATCTGAGCTGCCGATAGACACATCGGCCGTTTGCGACGCCACGCTGATGGTAAAGGTGAAATAAAGGAAATCCCAATAAGTAGGTTTGGTGATATCCCCGGGGAAAATCAGCGGCAGCGTTTTTTCTGGTATTGGCCTTTCCAGATAAAAAAGATGGGCATAGTGCATGGTAAAAGCGGTTGGCAACAGCAACCAGGACACAAATAACGTAGTTCCCGTTAGCAACAGATTCAGCGCCTTCATCCCATCGGATAACGTATTGGCTTTGCTCAGAGCAAACAGAATCACCAGAATACTGACCAAACAGGCCATAGAGACAATAGCCAGCACGGCGCTGGCGCTTTGATCCTGAACTTTGGCTACCAGCCTGACCTGCGTCGACTCAGTGCGTAACATCAGCAACCACAGGCAAATCAGATATATCCACGCCCCTAGATTCCAGCTAGCCATCAAACGGAACAGAACGCTCAAATCAGACGGCAATACTAAAAAGCTGACTACGCCAGCGCCGACGGAAAGCAAAAAACGCGGACGAGCATGTAAATAGTGGCGAATAGCGTGTGATAGAGCCATAGCGAGCATTTAACCTTCCATGTTGTTTATATGGTTTTTAAATCTCTAACTATGATGAGGATAGGCGATAAATAAGAAAGCAGACTGAAACTGCCTCCAACCAGATAACAAACAGCCCGGAAATGACGCTGGTGGTAATAACCGGGCTGATTTTCTCTATATATTGATATTGGTTTTCACTATAGAGAAGTAATGATGATGAAACAGAGCAGACTATTTTTTCCTGCAATAGCCTGAACCTGCGGCTTACTCATTAAATGTCAGATTATATCCGCGTTGATCCATCAGTTTTTTATCTTTGCCGAACCCCATTTTGGCGCGAACGCCGCCCAACAACTCTTTATAGCGGAATATTTCGGTAGCGCGGTCAGCTAGATAGCTGTCATCGGGATCGATTTCCAACCCACGTTCCAGCCAGACTTTCGCCAGATAGCTGTTACGATTACATCCTGCGCCCAAATGAAATGCCAGCGCATAATAACCGGCAGCAAAGACGCGGTTTGGCTCTTCTTCATCACTCCACAGCGCAGGCAGCACAACGTCGAGACAGAGTTCCATATCATATTGAATATCGCTAAACATCAATAATGTCGCTAATCGACGCGCCGAACGTTCCCATACGTCTCGGCGCACATTCGGCGTATTCATGGCATTTAGCAGTAATGCTCTAGCCTGCTGATACTGCTCTGGGCTGAGTTGCTCATTATCTTCAATAATTTCATAGGCAAAATTGTACTGACAGGTCGCGTCGCCGCCGTCTGCGGCTCGTTCCATCCAGTACGTCCTTAATTCGCTATTTTTATAGGCTTCCATATCACGGCCATTCTGGCGGGATAACACACCGGCGTAGACGTCTGATAACGTCGCCATTGCCGAAGTGTCGCCCCACTCGCAGGCCTGTTGTAGCAGATATATTCCAGCCTCTTCAGATACCGAACCAAACAGGTTCGCAGCGGCTTGCCCGACATCCACATCTTCAGAGTCCAGATGTGCTGCTCGAGCCAATAACCTCTGATGATTAAACTGGCCTTTCTTTATGCCGTACAGACCGAATTTACTGGCGATCCCCGCCAACATCACCGCGTATTTATCGTTTCCCCATAGTTGTAACCGTTCCAACCATTGCGGTAATAAATTATGGCTATCATTGATATTCGCGAAATTAATGCAGCTCATCAATGTATCCAGCCCCGTTTGCGGATTGGCTATAGCTGGGTTGATTTGCCAGGCTTGCACTAACAGATCGTAACAACGCTGCATTTTTTCCGGCTGCCAGACACCGTCCTGATTACCATAATAAGCGAGGAAATTAGCATATTGATACAACAGTCTCGCACGCTGATCTTCTTCAAGATCCAACGCTAACAGTTGCTCAAACGCATCACAGCAGTAAGCAATATCGTCGGTTTGCTCTTTATCAGGGAAATAAATGGAATAACCGAGGAAATCCCAAGCCTTGGTGACCCAAAGAAGATTGAGGTTTTGCTCGCTGAGTTCGGCACAAACCGGCCCTTCGATAAATTCAGCCATTTGCTCATGGCTCCCGCCCCAACGCGGATAAAGGAAGTAAAGATATTCATTGCGAACGCCGACGTCCTGAGGACGAATAGCCAAGGTCGCGTTGAGCCAATAGGTTTTAACATTCTCAGACCGACGGGCAGGAAGACTCCCAGGCAATGCCTGTGGAATAGACGCCAAATCGCCGCCTTCAGCCAACAGACGACGTAGACCCGCTTCCCATACCTCCGACTCGGTTTCAGCCTGGAGTTGCACGTAATTTGTTGGTTCATGCCCATGAGCCAAATCGTATAACCACTGCGGCTCGCCCAGATACGCGGTTAAACGTAACATCCGACGCAATGCGTAAGCCGGGCGCTCATGCAGCGAAATAGCCCGCAGATAGGAGATCAGCCCTAAATCACGCGCGAGTTGAGCGCCAACCCAGCGATCGTTAGAGACGTATTCTCCGCCGTTGGAGGTACGAATCCGCGCCGCCGCTGCCTCCCAATAACAGCCATGCAGCAAACGCCCGTGATAAGACATGGGCTTGTGTTTAATCCAGGCATTCAGGTTTGAAAGCGTGTCTGTAGCAACCTCAGCCGGATCGAAAAAAGTGCTAATGATCCAATCATAATCAAAGGGTTGAGAAGAACTATCCAGCCAACGCTGAGCTGAGGCATCCAGCAGAGAATCAAGCTCATCAAATTGATGGGAAGCCAGTAATAAGCGTAAATGTTCACGTTGTTCTATATATGGAGCAAGGGAGCGGAAGGTGGATGCCATCTTCGTCAATTTCCTTATTTGCCTTAGCGCAGGAAAGGGCATCTGAGCGTCAGGTCGACTGTATATAAGATATAAGTTCCAGAATCGCAGAAACTATCGGCATAGCCGAACTATTCTTTATTGCCTCGGCGAATAAGTGATTAAAAAGGCAAGAGATTGAAGTAGCAATAGACAGTTAGAAGATAAAAAAGAGGAAACTATAATAGGGACGAAGAACACCCTGACAGGAAACAAAATAGATAACCCGGCGATAACGCCGGGCTGCCTGATAATTCTATCGGTTAAAGCTACGCCTAATTACAGCAGGCCTTCTACTTTGTCGCAGATTTCCGGGCCCCAGACGCCGCACTGAACCTGACCGATATGGTGCTGTTGCAGCAGTAACATCACTAAACGGGATTGACCAATACCGCCGCCGATAGTCTGAGGCATTTCACCGCGCAGCAGTGACTGATGCCATTCCAGTTTCAGGCGATCTTCATCTGCGGTCAGCGCCAGCTGGCGTTTCAGCGTTTCGGCATCCACACGGATACCCATGGAAGAAATCTCAAACGCATCTTCCAGAATGGGGTTCCAGACAATAATGTCACCGTTCAGACCAGCAAAGCCTTCAGCGCTCGGCGACGTCCAGTCATCATAATCCGGTGCACGAACGTCGTGAGATTGACCGTCTGCCAACTTGCCACCGATACCAATCAGGAATACGGCACCTAACTCTTTAGCAATCGCACGTTCACGGCCTTTAGCATCCAGATCCGGGAAGCGAGCGCGTAGGGATTCGCTGTGTACGAAATGAATCTGCTCAGGCAAGAAAGGCTTGATACCAAACTCTTCGCTCACTGCGGCTTCTGTTTCTTTAATAGCAGTGTAAATCTTGTTAACCGTGGATTTCAGGTAAGCCAGGTTGCGCTCGCCGTCACCCATCACGCGTTCCCAATCCCACTGATCCACATAAACGGAGTGAATAGCGCTAAGACGATCTTCATCAGGACGCAAAGCTTTCATGTGAGTGTACAGACCCTGATCGGCACCGAAATCGAAACGACCTAAGGTTTTACGTTTCCATTTAGCCAAAGAGTGAACCACTTCAAAAGTCGCATCAGGCAGGCTTTTCACTTTTACCTGAACCGCTTTCTCAGAACCAGACAAGTTATCCTGAGTACCATCACCCACGCGGCTAAGAATAGGAGCCTGTACTTCAATCAGACCCAGTTGTTGTTCCAACTGACGAGAAAAGAAGGATTTTACGAAGCTGATTTGTTGCTGTTTCTGGATAAATTGTTTTTTCATGGCTGTTTTCTCAATGCTTGATTATCAGGATGCCGTTTGGCTTGACATCGATTAAGCAACAGAACAGACCTATAATTCAATATCCAATAACTAATATTGCCTTTTCACTTTTAATCATTCATTTTTTATCGGTTAAATACGCATTATCGATAAAAATAGGGGGTAAATATGAGCGAAATATATCAGATCGATAATCTCGATCGCGGCATCCTGAACGCATTAATGGAAAATGCACGGACACCTTATGCCGAATTAGCCAAAAACTTTGCCGTTAGCCCAGGCACTATTCATGTTCGGGTCGAGAAAATGAAGCAGGCGGGCATCATTACCGCGGCTTGCGTTCACGTTGACCCAAAACGGTTGGGATATGATGTGTGTTGTTTTATCGGCATTATTTTAAAAAGTGCCAAAGACTACCCCTCAGCGCTGAAAAAACTGGAGAGCCTGGAAGAGGTCGTAGAAGCCTATTACACCACTGGGCACTACAGCGTGTTTATTAAAGTCATGTGTCGATCCATTGATGCGCTGCAACAGGTACTTATCAACAAGATCCAGACTATTGATGAGATCCAGTCTACCGAGACGTTAATTTCACTACAGAACCCCATTATGCGTACCATCGTGCCATAATGAAGAAATAACTATACCCATATTGTCCACAGGTAGATCCCAGCTGATTCACAGAGTACAATACCGCCTCTTTACTTTGGTTGGGTTGTTTATGGCTGATATTACGTTGATCAGTGGCAGCACTCTTGGCAGCGCAGAGTATGTCGCTGAGCATTTGGCTGAGAAGCTGGAAGAAGCGGGTTTCTCCACTGAAACTTTGCATGGCCCGGAATTAGATGAATTAACGCCGCAAGGCCTGTGGCTGGTGGTGACCTCGACTCATGGAGCGGGTGATCTACCAGACAATCTTCAGCCTTTGCTTGAACAAATCGAGCAACAACAACCCGACTTATCTCAGGTTCGCTTTGGAGCCGTTGGTCTTGGCAGTTCCGAGTACGACACTTTTTGCGGTGCGATCCGCTCTCTTGATCAACAGTTGATCGCAAAAGGGGCTAAACGGATCGGTGAAATACTCGAGATCGACGTCACTCAACATGAGATTCCTGAGGATCCAGCTGAGGAATGGGTTAAAAAGTGGATTAATTTACTCTAATTCGCTCAAAGATCACGCGAACGATTGTGGATAACTATGCTTATAAGCAGGGTAAAACCGGTAGTTATCCCTATAACAACCTTCGTACGTATTGTGACCTGTGCATAACATGGCATTTAGATCCCAGCTTATACGCAATAGGATCACCGATCATGCACAGCAAACGATCCTCCTTAATCCCATGATCTTATTTGTGAATAATCACTTATCCACAGATGATCGCGATCCTAATAGAAGATCTAATAAAGAGATCTTTAAATAAAAAGATCTTCTTTTAATTAAGGGCGATCCCAAGGCACTTGGTCGATCGTCTAAACTTGAGTAGAATCCCCCACCCCAGGGCAAACCAACGATCATTCGCATAACGGCGAGGTGCAGTACCATGTTTTATCCAGATCAATTTGACGTCATCATCATCGGTGGTGGTCATGCAGGCACAGAGGCTGCAATGGCAGCGGCACGCATGGGACGTCAGACCCTCTTGCTGACGCACAATATCGACACACTGGGGCAAATGTCTTGCAACCCAGCGATCGGCGGTATTGGAAAGGGGCATCTGGTAAAAGAAATCGATGCCCTCGGCGGGTTGATGGCGATGGCAACAGACCAGGCGGGCATTCAGTTTAGGATACTAAACGCGAGCAAAGGCCCCGCAGTCAGGGCAACTCGTGCGCAGGCCGATCGGGTACTTTACCGTCAGGCGGTGCGTACCGCATTGGAAAATCAGCCAAATTTGATGATCTTCCAGCAACCTGTCGAAGATCTAATTGTGGAAAACGATCGGGTTGTCGGTGCTGTCACCCAGATGGGGCTTAAATTCCGCGCCAAAGCCGTTGTGCTGACCGTAGGGACCTTCCTGGATGGTAAGATTCACATCGGGCTGGAAAACTACAGCGGTGGCCGTGCAGGCGATCCTCCATCGATCTCGCTATCACAGCGTTTGCGTGAACTGCCGTTGAGAGTGAATCGCCTGAAAACCGGTACACCACCGCGAATTGACGCCAGAACTATCGATTTCAGCCAATTGACACCGCAGCTAGGTGACGATCCGGTGCCGGTATTTTCATTCCTCGGGAATGCCTCACAGCATCCTGAGCAAATGGCTTGCCATATCACCTACACCAATGAAAAAACCCATGAGGTTATCCGTAATAACCTCGATCGTAGCCCAATGTATGCTGGGATCATTGAAGGGATCGGCCCACGCTATTGCCCCTCGATCGAAGACAAAGTCATGCGCTTCGCCGATCGTAATGCGCACCAGATTTTCCTTGAGCCAGAAGGCTTAACCAGTAACGAAATTTACCCAAATGGGATTTCCACCAGTTTGCCATTTGATGTGCAGATGCAAATCGTTCGTTCGATGAAAGGTATGGAAAACGCAAGAATCATTCGTCCTGGTTACGCTATTGAGTATGATTTCTTCGATCCACGTGATTTGAAGCCGACTCTGGAAAGTAAATATATTCAGGGGCTGTTCTTTGCAGGGCAAATCAACGGCACCACCGGTTACGAAGAAGCGGCGGCTCAAGGCTTGCTTGCTGGCCTCAACGCAGGTCGCTTTGCCAACGAAGACGAAGGCTGGTCACCGCGCCGTGATGAAGCCTACCTCGGTGTGCTGGTAGACGATTTGAGCACTTTGGGCACCAAAGAACCCTATCGCATGTTTACCTCTCGGGCTGAATACCGCTTGATGTTACGTGAAGACAATGCCGATCTGCGTCTGACTGAAACTGGACGTAAGCTTGGTTTAGTCGATGACGCTCGCTGGGCTCATTACAGCCAGAAAATCGAGCAAATCGAGAGAGAACGCCAGCGTCTGCGCGATATCATGGTGCATCCGAACTCAGAGAACATCGAGCAAATCAACGCGTTGCTCAAAGCGCCTTTGTCCAAAGAAGCCAACGGCGAAGAGTTGTTACGACGCCCTGAAATCGATTACCGCATGCTGACTTCACTGGACAAATTCGGCCCAGCATTGAGCGATCCTCAGTCTGCGGATCAGGTTGAAATTCAAGTAAAATACGAGGGTTATATTGCCCGTCAGCAGGAAGAAATCGAACGCCAGCTGCGCAATGAGAACACGTTGCTGCCTGCGGATCTGGATTACAGTCAGGTTTCAGGTTTGTCGAATGAAGTCACGGCAAAACTGAACGATCATAAACCAAACTCGATCGGCCAGGCATCGCGTATTTCTGGCGTTACGCCAGCTGCAATCTCTATCTTGCTGGTCTGGTTGAAAAAACAGGGCTTACTTCGTCGTAGTGCCTGAATGTATTCTGCGGTGCGCTAGACTTAGCGCACCAGCGACCGCCTGCTAACGCAGGCAAATCTCTTTTTCGATGACTTATTAACGCTGGCTACGCCGCTTATGGCCAGAGGAAATTGTGGTGCAAAAAAAATTAGAATCCTTGCTTAAAAGCGCGGGAATTTCGTTACCCGATCAACAAAAACAGCAGCTTATTGGCTATGTTGAGCTATTGCACAAGTGGAACAAGGCTTATAACCTGACTTCTGTCCGCGACCCTGAACAAATGCTGGTTCGCCATATCCTGGATAGCATTGTGGTTAACCCTCATTTGCAAGGTCAGCGGTTTATCGATGTTGGAACCGGGCCGGGCTTACCTGGCATTCCTCTGGCTATCGTGCGCCCTGATTCACATTTCACTCTGCTAGACAGCCTCGGAAAGCGTGTGCGCTTTTTGCGTCAGGTACAACATGAGTTGGGGTTGACTAATATCGAGCCTGTGCAGAGCCGTGTGGAAGACTTTAGCGGCCAACCTGGGTTTGATGGCGTGATAAGCCGTGCGTTTGCTTCTTTGGACGATATGCTGTCTTGGTGCCATCACCTGCCAGCCAGGCCTGAAGGGCGTTTTTACGCGCTGAAAGGCGTACGCCCTGATGATGAATTATCGACTTTGCCACAAGGTATTGAATTGGAGTCTGTGATTCGACTACAGGTTCCTGAGTTAGATGGCGAACGGCATTTGGTTATCCTTAAACCAAACTAAGTTTGTTATTTATCAAAAAAAGCAATAAAGTTTTTCGGAATTAGGTATTTCACCCGGGTTAATTGTCTGAGTTAATTAATTCGGTGGATGTGTAAATATTCACCTGATTATTACAAGAATGTATCCGGGAATTGACATATCAGGTTGGACGCAGGGATATAATCACGAATGAAACTACTTTGATTCATTATTCTTCGTTTTTATGTGTTTAACTTGTTGCAATATTATTATCGAAAATGTCAACAGAAGGTTTTGGTTCGGTAGATAAGATGTTTACGGTGTGTTTAAATTCAATTCTTTGATTTATATATGTATTTAATGGCTCTTTTGGTTAAAGACAAAGAAAAGCGTTCTCGATATAAATAGATAATATTAAGTTCTGTGAGCAACAGCACGCTTTATTGAGAGCCAGTGGAATAGTCAGACAAAATAATGTGAGATTTATTCCGAGGGATTTCTTGTGAAAAGAGTCCGAAAGAAGAAAATTTAAATAATTGTTCACCTTTTCGCTACTTATCGATTGAATTCGTTGGTGTGCACCGTATAATTTGCTCGTTTTTTGCTGCTTGACTCTCTGGGGCAAAGGCAGTTTTATACGTCACTCAGTATACCCATCGAGGGGTAGGGAGAGAACAAACGTCATGCCTGTATCCCTTTACAACGGGAAAATTGCGCGAAAGTTGCTGTTTTTGCAGTTAATGACTTTTGTTGTTCTCAGCGCTGCTTTCGGTTTGAAAGGCTTGGAATGGAGTGCTTCTGCATTCGCAGGGGGTTTGGCGGCCTGGTTGCCAAATGCCATGTTCATGCTGTTTGCTTGCCGCCATCAGGCAAAAACAGCGGCTCCGGGTCGTGTTGCTTGGACGTTTGCCATTGGCGAAGGGTTAAAAGTTATCATTACGATAATTTTACTGATTGTGGCTTTGGGGCTGTTTAAAGCGGCGTTTGTCCCACTCGGTTTAACCTATTTATCGGTGCTGATTGTGCAGATATTGGCACCGGCCGTAATTAGCGGTTACCGTACTTAAAACAGTTATCGTATTTAACTAAAAAAGGGTAAGAGGCATCATGTCTGCATCAGGAGAAATCTCTACTCCAAGGGACTACATAGGCCACCATCTGAATAACCTTCAGTTGGACCTGCGTACCTTCGAGTTGGTCAATCCCCACTCTACTGGCCCTGCATCGTTCTGGACGTTGAACATTGACTCATTGTTCTTCTCTGTCGTGCTGGGGTTAGCTTTTCTGCTTTTGTTCCGCAAAGTTGCTGCAGGTGCCACCAGTGGCGTCCCGGGTAAACTGCAGACCGCCGTTGAATTGATTATCGGTTTTGTCGATAGCAGCGTGAAGGACATGTATCACGGCAAGAGCAAAGTGATCGCTCCTCTGGCGTTGACCGTGTTTGTCTGGGTCTTCCTGATGAATATGATGGACTTGCTACCAATCGATTTACTGCCATTCATCGGTGAACACGTCTTTGGATTACCGGCTCTGCGTGTGGTACCTACTGCCGATGTAAGCATTACCTTGTCTATGGCTTTGGGTGTTTTCATCCTTATCCTGTTCTACAGCATCAAAATGAAAGGTGTAGGCGGCTTCGTAAAAGAATTAACGATGCAGCCGTTCAATCACCCGGTATTCATTCCAGTCAACTTGATCCTGGAAGGTGTCAGCCTGCTGTCCAAACCGGTTTCACTCGGTCTGCGACTGTTCGGCAACATGTATGCGGGTGAGTTGATCTTCATCCTGATTGCTGGCCTGCTGCCGTGGTGGTCTCAGTGGTTGTTAAGTGTGCCTTGGGCCATTTTCCATATACTGATTATTACGTTGCAAGCCTTTATCTTCATGGTTCTGACGATTGTCTATCTCTCGATGGCATCCGAAGAGCACTGATTTTCTTATAACACTACTGCGTTTTAACTGAAATAACTGGAGACTGTCATGGAAAACCTGAATATGGATCTGCTGTACATGGCTGCCGCTGTGATGATGGGTTTAGCGGCAATCGGTGCTGCGATCGGTATCGGCATCCTGGGTGGTAAATTTTTGGAAGGCGCTGCACGTCAGCCTGACCTGATTCCTCTGCTGCGTACACAGTTCTTTATCGTCATGGGTCTGGTTGACGCCATCCCAATGATCGCTGTTGGTCTGGGTCTGTACGTGATGTTTGCTGTCGCGTAAGTAGAGATTTTCTCTACTGTGAAACTACACCAAACTATTAACTTTGAAAGAGGCATTGTGCTGTGAATCTTAACGCAACAATCCTCGGCCAGGCCATCGCGTTTGTCCTGTTTGTCATCTTTTGTATGAAGTACGTATGGCCGCCAATTATGGCTGCCATCGAGAAGCGTCAAAAAGAAATTGCTGACGGTCTCTCTTCTGCAGAGCGTGCCAAAAAAGATTTGGACTTAGCGCAAGCCAATGCGACCGACCAACTGAAGAAAGCGAAAGCAGAAGCTCAGGTGATCATCGAGCAGGCGTCTAAACGCAAAGCTCAGATCCTTGATGAAGCTAAAACTGAAGCTGAACAGGAACGTAACAAAATCGTGGCGCAAGCGCAGGCAGAGATCGACGCCGAACGTAAGCGCGCTCGTGAAGAGTTGCGTAAGCAAGTCGCGATGTTGGCAATAGCTGGCGCCGAGAAGATCATCGAACGTTCCGTGGATGAAGCTGCTAACAGCGACATCGTTGATAAACTGGTCGCTGAACTGTAAGGAGGGAGGGGCTGATGTCTGAATTTGTAACTGTAGCTCGCCCCTACGCCAAAGCAGCTTTTGACTTTGCTGTTGAGCACCAGGCGGTTGAACATTGGCAGGAAATGCTGGCGTTTACCGCTCAGGTAACGCGCAATGAACAGATTGCCGAATTGCTTTCAGGTGCAGTTGCACCTGAATCAATGTCGAAAACGTTTATTGCCGTTTGTGGTGATCAACTCGATGTGCCCGCACAGAACTTTATCCGAGTTATGGCGGAGAATGGCCGTTTACTGGTTCTTCCTGAGGTGCTGCAGCAGTTTATTCAACTGCGTGCCTCGTTAGAGTCTACCGTCGACGTTGAAGTGTCCTCTGCGAGTGCACTGAGTGACGAACAGCAGGCTAAGATTGCCGCTGCGATGGAAAAACGTCTGTCACGCAAAGTTAAGCTGAATTGCAAAATTGATAAGTCTGTAATGGCCGGCGTCGTAATACGCGCAGGCGATATGGTGATAGATGGCAGCGTTCGCGGTCGTCTTGAACGCCTGGCAGACGTCTTGCAGTCTTAAGGGGACTGGAGCATATGCAACTGAATTCCACCGAAATCAGCGAACTGATCAAGCAGCGCATTGCTCAGTTCAATGTGGTGAGCGAAGCTCACAATGAAGGTACTATTGTTTCCGTCAGCGACGGGATCATCCGCGTGCACGGTTTGGCTGAAGTTATGCAAGGCGAGATGATCGCATTGCCAGGCAACCGTTACGCTATCGCACTGAACCTGGAGCGAGACTCCGTTGGTGCAGTCGTTATGGGTCCGTACGCCGATCTTGCTGAAGGCATGAAGGTTAAATGTACTGGCCGTATCCTGGAAGTTCCTGTCGGTCGTGGCCTGTTGGGTCGCGTTGTCAATACTCTGGGTGAACCTATTGATGGTAAAGGTCCGGTAGAAAACGACGGCTTCTCAGCCGTTGAAGCTATTGCACCTGGCGTTATCGAACGTCAATCCGTTGATGAACCCGTTCAGACTGGTTATAAATCCGTTGATGCCATGATTCCAATTGGTCGTGGTCAGCGTGAATTGATCATCGGTGACCGTCAAACCGGTAAAACTGCTCTGGCGATTGATGCGATCATTAACCAGCGCGATTCCGGCATCAAATGTGTGTATGTTGCTATCGGCCAGAAAGCCTCTACTGTTGCAAACGTAGTGCGCAAACTGGAAGAACACGGCGCTTTGGCTAACACCATTGTGGTTGTTGCTACCGCGTCTGAATCTGCAGCATTGCAATACCTGGCACCTTACTCCGGTTGTGCCATGGGTGAATATTTCCGCGATCGCGGTGAAGATGCGCTGATTATTTATGATGACCTGTCCAAACAGGCCGTTGCATATCGTCAAATCTCCTTGCTGCTTCGTCGTCCACCAGGCCGTGAAGCTTATCCTGGCGACGTATTCTACCTCCACTCCCGTTTGCTGGAACGTGCTGCGCGTGTCAACGCGGACTACGTTGAAGCATTCACCAAGGGTGAAGTGAAAGGTAAAACCGGTTCTTTGACCGCTCTGCCGATCATCGAAACGCAAGCAGGTGACGTTTCCGCGTTCGTTCCGACCAACGTAATTTCGATTACCGATGGTCAGATCTTCCTGGAATCCAGCCTGTTTAACGCCGGTATTCGTCCTGCGGTAAACCCAGGTATCTCCGTATCTCGTGTGGGTGGTGCAGCGCAGACCAAGATCATGAAAAAACTGTCCGGTGGTATCCGTACCGCTCTGGCACAGTATCGTGAACTTGCCGCGTTCTCCCAGTTCGCATCCGATCTGGATGATGCAACACGTAAACAGCTGAGCCACGGTCAGAAAGTGACCGAGCTTCTGAAACAGAAACAGTATGCGCCGATGTCTGTCGCACAGCAGTCTCTGGTTCTGTTCGCAGCTGAACGTGGTTATCTGGGTGATATCGAGCTGGCGAAGGTGGGTAGCTTTGAAGCTGCGCTGTTAGCTTTTGCTGACCGTGAGCACGCTGAGCTTCTGCAACAAATCAACCAAACTGGCGCGTATAACGATGAGATCGAGGCCAAGCTGAAAGGCATCCTCGACACATTCAAGGCAACCCAGTCCTGGTAACGCTATTCGGTCCTGCTTTTCGTTAGGAAAGCAGGCCGTCTGGCAATGAGGAGAAGCAGAAATGGCCGGCGCAAAAGAGATACGTTCCAAGATCGCCAGCGTGCAAAACACGCAAAAGATCACCAAAGCCATGGAGATGGTCGCCGCCTCCAAAATGCGTAAATCGCAGGAACGCATGGCGGCCAGCCGTCCTTATGCAGAAACGATGCGCAGTGTGATTGGTCACCTCGCGTTAGGTAATCTGGAATACAAACACCCCTACCTGGACGAACGTGAAGTGAAACGCGTCGGGTATCTGGTGGTTTCTACAGACCGTGGTCTATGTGGTGGTTTGAACATTAACCTGTTCAAAAAACTGTTGGCTGAGATGAAAGCTTGGTCCGAGAAAGGCGTTGAGTGCGATCTTGCCCTGATTGGTTCCAAAGCGGCATCTTTCTTCGGTTCCGTGGGCGGCAATATTGTTGCTCAGGTTACTGGCATGGGGGATAACCCTTCTCTGTCAGAACTGATCGGGCCGGTGAAAGTGATGCTACAAGCCTACGATGAAGGCCGCCTGGACAAACTGTATGTAGTAAATAACAAGTTTATCAACACAATGTCTCAGGAACCACGGATCATGCAGCTGTTACCTCTTCCGCCTGCGGAAGACGGCGAGCTGAAGAAGAAATCCTGGGATTACCTGTATGAACCCGATCCTAAAGCGTTGCTGGATACCCTCCTGCGTCGCTATGTGGAATCACAGGTTTATCAGGGCGTCGTTGAAAACCTGGCCAGCGAACAGGCCGCGCGAATGGTAGCGATGAAAGCCGCCACCGATAACGGCGGTAGCCTGATCAAAGAGCTGCAGTTGGTTTACAACAAGGCTCGTCAGGCCAGCATCACTCAGGAACTCACCGAGATCGTCGGGGGAGCCTCCGCGGTTTAACCAGGCTATTACCCCAAATAGTTCATATTGCGGGAAGGCGGCAACTGAGCGAGCCTCCGGGTGTTTACTTGAAGTAAGCAGCGGGAGTGAAAGAAGACAGCCAACGCGTCAGCAATGTGAAGTATGACGGGTAAATGTATTACGTAGAGGATTCAAGATGGCTACTGGAAAGATTATCCAGGTAATCGGCGCCGTAGTGGACGTCGAATTCCCCCAAGACGCTGTACCAAAAGTGTACAACGCCCTTGAGGTCGAAGGCACGGCTTCCAAGCTAGTGCTAGAAGTTCAGCAACAGCTGGGCGGCGGTGTTGTTCGTTGTATCGCAATGGGCTCTTCCGATGGTCTGAGCCGTGGGTTGAAAGTAATCAACCTGGAACACCCAATTGAAGTGCCAGTAGGTAAAGCTACTCTGGGCCGTATCATGAACGTATTGGGTGACCCAATCGACATGAAAGGTGCCATCGGTGAAGAAGAGCGTTGGGCAATCCACCGCGAAGCGCCTTCTTACGAAGAGCTTGCCAGCTCGCAGGATCTGTTGGAAACCGGTATCAAGGTAATGGATCTGATTTGTCCGTTCGCTAAGGGCGGTAAAGTCGGTCTGTTCGGTGGTGCGGGTGTAGGTAAAACAGTAAACATGATGGAGCTGATCCGTAACATCGCGATCGAGCACTCAGGTTATTCTGTCTTTGCCGGCGTGGGTGAACGTACTCGTGAGGGTAACGACTTCTACCACGAAATGACTGACTCCAACGTTCTGGACAAAGTATCACTGGTTTATGGCCAGATGAATGAGCCACCGGGTAACCGTCTGCGCGTAGCATTGACCGGCCTGACCATGGCGGAGAAATTCCGTGATGAAGGTCGTGACGTACTGCTGTTCATCGATAACATTTACCGTTATACCTTGGCCGGTACAGAAGTATCTGCACTGCTGGGTCGTATGCCATCTGCGGTAGGCTACCAGCCAACGCTGGCAGAAGAGATGGGCGTGTTGCAGGAACGTATTACTTCCACCAAGACGGGTTCAATCACCTCCGTACAGGCCGTTTACGTACCTGCGGATGACTTGACTGACCCATCACCAGCAACCACCTTTGCTCACTTGGATGCAACAGTGGTATTGAGCCGTCAAATCGCCTCTCTGGGTATCTACCCGGCGGTTGACCCGCTTGATTCCACCAGCCGTCAGCTTGATCCATTGGTTGTTGGTCAGGAACACTACGATGTAGCGCGTGGCGTGCAGTCTATTCTGCAACGTTACCAGGAGCTGAAAGATATCATCGCGATTCTGGGTATGGACGAGTTGTCAGAAGATGACAAACTGGTTGTATCCCGTGCGCGTAAAATCCAGCGCTTCCTGTCTCAACCGTTCTTCGTGGCAGAAGTCTTCACCGGTTCTCCGGGTAAATTCGTGTCGCTGAAAGATACCATCCGTGGTTTCAAAGGCATCATGAATGGCGACTATGACCACCTGCCGGAGCAGGCGTTCTACATGGTTGGCACCATTGAAGAAGCAGTGGAAAAAGCCAAGAAACTGTAACGCTGTTGACTGGAGGGTGACATGGCTGCAATGACTTACCATCTGGACGTTGTGAGCGCCGAGAAGAAAATGTTCTCAGGCGTAGTGCAAAAGATTCAGGTGACGGGTAGTGAAGGTGAGCTGGGTATTTTCCCTGGCCATGCCCCGCTGCTCACTGCCATTAAGCCTGGCATGATACGTATTGTTAAACAGTTCGGTGAGGAAGAGTTTATCTATCTTTCTGGCGGCATCCTTGAGGTGCAACCGAGCGTTGTGATCGTATTGGCTGACACTGCTATTCGCGGAACCGATCTGGACGAAGCTAAGGCGCTGGAATCTAAGCGCAAAGCCGAAGCCCATATCAACAATTCCCACGGTGATGTCGACTATGCTCAGGCATCCGCTGAACTGGCGAAGGCGATTGCGAAATTACGCGTAATCGAACTGACCCGTAAAGCGATGTAACTTTATCGAGTCAGGTTGCCTAAAGCGGCCTGACTGATAGAGTAATAAGGTGCCAGTTAGCGCAAGCTGACTGGCATTTTTCTTTTCTGCGAATCCCATGATTCTCTTTATTCTTCGATCTCGCCTCTCGGTTTTTCCTATTCAATCGGTCATTTCATTGTGTTTTTAAGATTGTTAAACCTTACTTAATAAGGTGCGATCCGTATAACTATTATCGGATATATAAAGTCGGTAATGATGTTTCGATGCAAAAGCATCGTTAGCCTTTGGGGGGATGTCTTATTTCGGCGAGAGTTGATTATGAGGAAGGCGTTTTCTTTCTGAATTATCTTGTTTCTTGCCGTAAAATAAGTGTTTTATTGCGCGATAGAGTTAGGTTTTCTCAGCCGATAAAAGTGGTAAAACGTCGTCGATCGCAGACAGTATCTCTCGCTTTTTTTTTGGATTTTCGCTAAGTGAAACAATCCTTTAACGGTGCGGGTTTGCGGCGTTTTTCGCTGAGAAATATGTAGTAATTTTATCGGTAAACGGGTTTACTTCCGTCAATTCAATTGGAGTTATCAGGTTGCTTATGTCTAACAGCACAATGAGCGTAGTTATTCTTGCCGCAGGCAAGGGAACGCGCATGTATTCCGACCTTCCCAAGGTATTACATCCATTGGCCGGCAAGCCTATGGTTCAGCATGTTATTGATGCTGCGATGAAGCTGGGTTCCAGCAATGTTCATCTGGTTTATGGTCACGGTGGCGATTTACTGAAAAAGACGCTGAGCGATCCGGCATTAAACTGGGTGTTACAGGCTGAGCAACTGGGTACGGGCCATGCGATGCAGCAGGCTGCGCCTCATTTCTCTGATGATGAAGATATTTTGATGCTGTATGGCGATGTACCACTGATCTCTGTGGATACCTTGCAGCGTTTGGTTGCGGCTAAACCAGAAGGCGGTATCGGGCTACTGACGGTTAAGTTGGACGATCCAACCGGTTATGGCCGTATCGTGCGTGAAAACGGCGAAGTGGTCGGTATCGTTGAGCATAAAGATGCCAGCGAAGCCCAGCGTGATATTAACGAAGTTAACACGGGTATTCTGGTGGCTAACGGGCGCGATCTGAAGCGCTGGTTGTCTATGCTGGATAACAACAACGCGCAGGGTGAGTTTTACATCACCGATATTATCGCTCTGGCACATGCTGACGGTAAAAAGATTGAAGCCGTACATCCTTCCCGCCTAAGTGAAGTTGAAGGCGTTAATAACCGTCTGCAATTGGCTGCTTTGGAACGTGATTTCCAGTCTGAACAAGCGGAAAAACTGCTGCTGGCGGGCGTAATGCTGTTAGATCCTGCTCGCTTTGATCTGCGCGGTGAGTTAACTCATGGCCGTGATATCACCATCGACACCAACGTTATCATCGAAGGCAAAGTGACGTTAGGCAATCGGGTTCGCATCGGCAGCGGCTGTGTGTTGAAAAATTGCGTGATTGGCGATGATTGCGAAATCAGTCCTTACAGCGTGCTGGAAGATGCTCGTTTGGATAACGCCTGTACCGTTGGGCCGTTTGCCCGTCTTCGTCCTGGCGCTGAGCTGGCTGAGGGGGCTCACGTGGGCAACTTCGTCGAACTGAAGAAAACGCGTTTGGGTAAAGGCTCTAAAGCTGGCCACCTGTCTTATTTAGGCGATGCTGAAATCGGCGCAGATGTGAATATCGGCGCAGGAACCATCACCTGCAACTATGATGGTAAGAACAAGTTTAAAACCATTATTGGCGATGATGTCTTCGTTGGTTCTGATACCCAACTGGTAGCCCCTGTTACCGTCGAAAAAGGTGCCACTATCGGCGCTGGTACTACTGTCACCCGTAACGTGGCTGAAAATGAGCTGGTATTGAGCCGCGTTAAGCAGGTCAATATCCAAGGCTGGAAGCGTCCGGTCAAAAAAAGCTGATTAATATCCTTTCATGGTGTCATGCCATGAAAGGAATGTTTTGCTCGATTTTTTTAGCGACTAACGGCTGAGAATATCGAGCAAAACATAATAATCCCCAAACTCTACAGGCTCGGGGAACCCGGAAAATCCGGAAAATCAGGTCACTGGCATCGAATGGGTTCTTTTCAAAGAACCTTAAATAGGAATTAAACTGATGTGTGGAATTGTTGGCGCAGTAGCGCAACGTGATATTGCTGAGATTCTGATCGAAGGCTTGCGCCGTTTGGAATACCGTGGCTATGACTCTGCCGGTCTGTCGGTAGTTGATGCCAAAGGTAATATGACCCGTTTGCGTCGCGTGGGGAAAGTTCAGGCTTTGTCCGATGCGGCAGAAAGCACGGAACTGCACGGTGGCACAGGTATTGCGCACACGCGTTGGGCGACTCACGGCGAACCTTCAGAATCGAATGCTCACCCGCATGTTTCTGAATATATATCCGTCGTTCATAACGGCATTATCGAAAACCACGAACCATTACGTGAATTGCTGATTAGCCGCGGCTATAAGTTCAATTCTGAGACCGATACCGAAGTTATTGCTCATCTGGTGCACTGGGAGCAGCAACAGGGCGGTTCTTTGCTGGATGTGGTGAAACGCGTTATTCCTCAGCTGCGTGGTGCCTACGGTACCGTAGTGATGGATAGCCGTGACCCAAGTACGCTGGTAGCAGCGCGGTCCGGTAGCCCGCTGGTGATCGGCTGTGGCGTAGGCGAAAACTTTATCGCCTCTGACCAGCTGGCCTTGCTGCCGGTAACTCGTCGCTTTATCTTCCTGGAAGAAGGTGATGTGGTTGAAGTGACTCGCCGCAGCGTGAAAATCTTCGATAAAAGCGGTAACGCCGTCGAACGTGCGGAAATTGAATCTCAGGTTCAATATGATGCAGGCGACAAAGGTGTTTATCGCCATTACATGCAGAAAGAAATCTACGAACAGCCGATGGCGATTAAAAACACGCTGGAAGGCCGTTTGAACCACGGTTTGATCGATCTGTCTGAACTTGGCCCGAACGCAGATAAGCTGCTCTCTGATGTCCAGCATATCCAAATTATCGCTTGTGGCACTTCTTACAACTCAGGCATGGTTTCTCGCTATTGGTTCGAAGCCTTGGCTGGTGTGCCTTGCGACGTGGAAATTGCCTCTGAATTCCGTTACCGCAAATCAGCGGTTCGTCCAAACAGTCTGTTGATTACGCTTTCTCAGTCTGGTGAAACGGCGGATACGCTGGCAGCCCTGCGTTTGTCTAAAGAACTGGGCTATCTGGGTTCTTTGGCTATTTGTAACGTAGCAGGCTCTTCGTTGGTTCGTGAATCTGATTTGGCACTCATGACCAAAGCTGGGACTGAAATCGGCGTAGCTTCGACCAAAGCTTTTACCACTCAGTTGACCGTTTTGCTGATGCTGGTGGCTAAAATTGGCCGCCTGAAGGGTAAACCGGAAAGCCTGGAACACGATGTGGTTCATGCGTTACAGGCTCTGCCTGCGCGTATTGAGCAGATGCTGTCTCTGGATAAAACTATCGAAGCGCTGGCGGAAGGTTTCTCTGATAAGCATCATGCTCTGTTCCTGGGACGTGGCGATCAATACCCGATTGCAATGGAAGGCGCGTTGAAGCTGAAAGAAATCTCCTATATTCATGCGGAAGCTTACGCAGCTGGTGAATTGAAACACGGCCCTCTGGCGCTGATTGATGCTGATATGCCGGTTATTGTGGTTGCGCCAAACAACGATCTGTTGGAAAAACTGAAATCTAACATCGAAGAAGTACGTGCTCGCGGCGGTTTGCTGTACGTCTTTGCCGATCAGGACGCGGGTTTCACCGACAGTGAAGGGATGAAAATTATCCAACTGCCACACGTAGAAGACATTATTGCTCCAATCTTCTATACCGTGCCGCTACAGCTGCTGTCTTACCACGTTGCTCTGATCAAGGGCACTGATGTGGATCAGCCGCGTAACCTGGCAAAATCGGTTACCGTTGAGTAATTTCGGGCTATAAATCTAATGAATATGCTGTTCAGCGAGATCTCGATCTGCTGAACAGCATTTTTTTACCCAACTTATTATCTACTAATGAAAATTCATTGCGTATCGCTTCGTTGATTATCAAAAAATTTTTTAGCCTCTAAGAGCTGACTGTAAATATCGCTATATCTTATTTATATATTAATTTTTTGCTTTTAATATATGTATTTTATTATTTTTAACAATCTGTATAAAGTGTTCTTTATTACTTGATGCAGGGGTTTTATTAGGTGTTGGGGGGGCGTATTCCTGGTGGCGTTCTGATGAAAATAATATCATCAGCAATTTCCGCCAATTCGTCTATGTATTTCTCAATATTATTTAATTCATTTATTGGTAACGAGTTGCTGTATTTTTGTTTATCATAAAATGGCTCTTGATATATATTGTCACTATAGTTATCAAATGGTTTGGAATATGTACCTTTTTCGGTATTTGTTATTACTGCTTTCATTGATTTGTAGATGGATTCTGGTGAACTATTAACGTCATGATACATTGATTCGTAGGTAGGTTCTGCTGGGCCATTAACATCATCATTTATTGATTCGTAGATAGGTTCTGCTGGGCCATTAACATCATCATTTATTGATTCGTAGATAGGTTCTGCTGGGCCATTAATATCATCACTTATTGATTCATAGATATGTTCTTGTGAAGCATATAATTCATTATTTATTGGTACGTATGATGATTTTCCAACGCTATAAATACTATTATTTATTATGTTTTCTTCTACTTTTGCTGTATTTATTTTCTTCAGTAATGCATTTATTCCTTTGCTTTTTTTATTAACCAACTTTGAATTCTGTTCAGTGAGTATTTTATTTAAATTATTTAAATCATTGATTGCGTTTGTTTTACACCCTTGACTACAGCTAAGAGGTGAGTTTTTTATTTCTTTCATTAAGTTATATAACTTTTTGGCACTTTGGGATGTTACCTTTTTCTGGTCCACTGCAGTGCTATGAATGGTTCTAATTTCATGTTGTACTCTTTCCATAGATATACTCATGGTTTTATCCTCTAATATTCTGAATTTTAGGCGTTGACTATACTATGAGAGTATCTGGTCACATTCTGTAATAAATAGCGTTTTATCGGTTAGTTAAATAGTGTTTGTCATCGTCGATTTCTAAATCACGCTTTGTGCTTTTGTTCATTTCTGGCTGGTAGGCAAAATGTCTTGATGAAACCTATGACTGTTGGTGGTTTTGCCGCTGCTTTTCTGATTTGTCATAAAACTGTCATATTTCATACATTTTTCTGTCACTAAACTGTCCTATTTTCCCTCCTGCACCATACTTAATCTGATGAAAACAATTTTGAGTTTGATACCTATATCCCATTAGGAGGGATTATGAGACTGATGCGTACCACCGTAGCCAGCATTGTGGCAGCGACTTTATCTATGACAACTGTGTCCGCGTTCGCTGCTGCAAGCCTGACGGGTGCAGGTGCGACATTCCCCGCGCCGGTGTATGCCAAGTGGGCAGATTCTTATCAGAAAGAAACAGGTAACAAAGTGAACTATCAGGGGATTGGTTCTTCGGGTGGCGTAAAGCAAATCATCGCCAATACCGTTGATTTCGGTGCCTCTGATGCGCCGCTGTCTGACGACAAGCTAGCGGCAGACGGTTTGTTCCAGTTCCCTACCGTTATTGGTGGTGTGGTGCTGGCAGTCAACCTGCCGGGCGTGAAATCCGGTGAATTGACGTTAGACGGCAAAACGCTGGGCGATATTTATCTGGGCAATGTGAAAAAGTGGAATGACCCAGCTATTGTTAAATTGAACCCAGGCGTAAAACTGCCGGATCAAAATATTGCAGTGGTTCGTCGTGCCGATGGTTCAGGTACTTCATTCGTTTTCACCAGCTATCTGGCTAAAGTGAATGCGGAATGGAAAGAAAAAATCGGTGCTGGCTCTACGGTTAACTGGCCAACCGGTTTAGGCGGTAAAGGTAACGACGGCATTGCTGCTTTCGTTCAGCGTTTACCGGGTTCTATTGGTTATGTGGAATACGCTTACGCCAAACAGAACAATCTGGCTTACACCAAACTCATTGGTGCTGATGGTAAAGCCGTTAGCCCAACGGAAGAAAACTTCAGTGCAGCGGCGAAAGGCGTTGATTGGAGCAAAACATTCGCTCAGGACCTGACTAACCAGAATGCTGAAGGCGCGTGGCCAATTACTTCTACTACCTTCATTTTGTTACACAAAAACCAGAAAAATGCTGAAAAAGGCACTGAAGTCCTGAAATTCTTCGACTGGGCTTACACCCACGGCGCAAAACAGGCCAGCGAACTGGATTATGCAACCTTGCCAGCCGAAGTGGTTGAGCAGGTACGTGCAGCCTGGAAAACGCAGATAAAAGACAGTTCAGGCAAAGCATTGTTCTAAGCTCGATAGAAACGAATAAAGCAGTAAAAAACTGTAATTGGTTCCATTAATTGTCCCTCCCCGTGTGGGGAGGGAAATAACACCCGGATGAGAAGAGAGTCTATGGCTGGTTATAAGCCGACTATCAAAGCACCGAGCAAGCACGGTGACATCATATTTGGCGCGCTGGTAAAACTGGCTGCGTTAATAACCCTATTCCTGCTGGGCGGGATCATTATTTCCCTCATTGTTGCCTCCTGGCCGAGTATCGAAAAATTCGGTTTTGCCTTTCTGTGGACCAAAGAGTGGGACGCTCCGGCCGAGCAATTCGGGGCGCTGGTACCGATTTACGGTACGGTGGTCACTTCGTTAATTGCGTTAATTATTGCCGTTCCCGTTAGTTTTGGTATTGCGTTATTCCTGACAGAGTTGGCACCAAACTGGCTGAAACGCCCGCTGGGCGTCGCTATTGAGCTGCTGGCGGCTATCCCAAGTATCGTTTACGGCATGTGGGGCCTGTTTGTCTTTGCGCCGCTGTTTGCCAAGTATTTTCAGGAACCTGTCGGTAATGTCCTTTCAGGTATTCCGATCGTTGGCGTGCTGTTCTCTGGCCCGGCGTTCGGCATCGGCATTTTGGCTGCCGGTGTGATATTGGCCATTATGATTATTCCTTACATTGCTTCCGTTATGCGTGATGTCTTTGAACAAACGCCGGTGATGATGAAAGAGTCTGCCTACGGCATTGGCTGCACCACTTGGGAAGTGATTTGGCGTATTGTGCTGCCCTTCACCAAGAATGGGGTGATCGGCGGCGTTATGTTGGGGCTGGGGCGCGCGCTGGGGGAAACCATGGCAGTGACCTTTATCATCGGTAATACCTACCAACTCGACAGCTTCTCACTGTTTATGCCGGGCAACAGTATTACCTCTGCGCTGGCCAATGAGTTTGCCGAAGCTGAATCTGGCCTGCATACCGCAGCCTTGATGGAGCTAGGGTTAATCCTGTTCGTCATCACCTTTATTGTTCTGGCATTGTCGAAGCTGATGATTCTGCGTCTGGCTAAGAAAGAGGGGCGCTAATATGACCACTATGGATATGCAAACTAACGCAGCCTTGCTGGAAACTCGTCGCAAGAAACAGGCGTGGCGCCGTCAAAAGAACCGCCTCGCGCTGATTTTATCCCTGGCGACCATGGCTTTTGGCCTGTTCTGGCTGGTGTGGATTCTATTTTCCACAATTACCAAAGGCGTAGACGGTATGTCTTTGGCGCTGTTTACCGAAATGACGCCGCCGCCGAATACCGCTGGTGGTGGGCTGGCTAACGCCATTGCCGGTAGTGGACTCCTGATTCTATGGGCCACGGTTATCGGTACTCCGCTGGGCATTATGGCCGGTATCTATCTGGCTGAATATGGGCGCAAATCGTGGTTGGCGGAGATCATTCGTTTTATCAATGACATTTTGCTATCTGCGCCGTCGATTGTGGTTGGTCTGTTCGTTTACACCATTATTGTGGCGAGAATGGAGCACTTTTCCGGCTGGGCAGGGGTTATTGCGCTGGCGCTGTTACAGGTGCCTATTGTGATACGAACCACGGAAAACATGCTGAAGCTAGTACCGGATAGCCTACGTGAAGCGGCCTACGCCTTGGGAACACCTAAATGGCGCATGATTTCTGCAATTACATTGAAGGCGTCAATCTCCGGCATCCTTACCGGCGTACTGTTGGCTATAGCCCGTATCGCCGGCGAAACGGCACCGCTGCTGTTCACTTCGCTCTCCAATCAGTTCTGGAGTACCGATATGAGCCAGCCGATAGCCAACTTACCGGTTACCATATTTAAGTTTGCCATGAGTCCTTTTGCCGAATGGCAACAGTTGGCCTGGGCCGGTGTGCTGCTGATTACCCTGTGCGTTCTGCTATTGAATATTCTGGCGCGGGTTATTTTCGCGAAGAAAAAATACTGATACGTCACCCAAATTCAAAAGCGTAGCTTAGGCTGCGTTAGCTAAAAGAGAGAAGTCTTGATGAGTATGGCTACTGAGACCACCAACAGCAAAATTCAGGTTCGCGATTTGAACTTCTATTACGGTAAATTCCATGCGTTGAAGAATATTTCGTTGGATATTGCTAAAAATCAGGTCACGGCTTTTATCGGCCCATCAGGCTGCGGCAAATCAACCTTGCTGCGCACCTTTAACAAGATGTATCAGCTGTATCCGGATCAGCGTGCAGAAGGTGACATTCTGCTGGATGGCGAAAATATCCTGACGGATAAGCAAGATATCGCTCTGCTGCGCGCCAAGGTCGGTATGGTATTTCAGAAACCGACGCCGTTCCCGATGTCGATTTACGATAACATCGCTTTTGGCGTGAAACTGTTTGAAAATCTGTCCCGCGCCGATATGGATGAGCGGGTGCAGTGGGCGCTGACCAAAGCGGCGCTGTGGAATGAAACCAAAGATAAGCTGCATCAGAGCGGTTACAGTCTGTCCGGCGGCCAGCAGCAGCGTCTTTGCATCGCGCGCGGTATCGCTATTCGCCCTGATGTATTACTGCTGGATGAGCCTTGCTCGGCGCTAGATCCTATCTCTACCGGGCGTATTGAGGAGCTGATCAGCGAGCTGAAGTCTGACTATACCGTGGTGATTGTGACCCATAATATGCAGCAGGCGGCGCGTTGCTCAGACCATACGGCATTTATGTATCTGGGTGAGCTTATTGAGTTCAGTGATACAGACACCCTGTTTACTGCGCCACAGATGAAGCAGACGGAAGATTACATCACCGGCCGCTATGGTTGATTGCCTGACTGATTAGGCTATTACACTGACCCTGCGGGTTAATTTGGTCGAAGATTGACTTTCGGCCAGAGCGCCCGCAACGGGATCGCGTTCATTACGCCTATTGGGATAGGCTTATACGTACGGGAAGTATTATGGATAACCTGAATCTGAATAAACATATCTCTGGCCAGTTCAACGCTGAGTTGGAGCATATCCGTACCCAGGTGTTAACCATGGGCGGCATGGTCGAGCAGCAATTGACCGATGCTATCACCGCGATGCATAACCAGGATGGTGAACTGGCAAAGCGAGTGATTGAAGGCGATAAAAAGGTCAATATGATGGAAGTGGCGATTGATGAAGCCTGCGTGCGCATCATCGCTAAACGTCAGCCTACCGCCAGCGATTTACGTTTAGTTATGGCGATCATCAAAACTATTTCCGAACTGGAACGAATTGGCGACGTAGCGGACAAAATTTGCCGCACGGCGTTGGAGAAATTCTCCCACCAGCATCAGCCGCTGTTGGTTAGCCTGGAATCTCTGGGGCGCCACACGGTGCAAATGCTACATGACGTACTGGATGCCTTTGCGCGTATGGATCTGGACGAAGCCATCCGAATTTATCGTGAAGATCGAAAGGTAGATCAGGAATACGAAGGCATCGTTCGTCAGCTAATGACCTATATGATGGAAGATTCTCGCACTATTCCCAGCGTGCTAACCGCTCTGTTCTGCGCTCGTTCCATTGAGCGTATTGGCGATCGCTGCCAGAATATCTGTGAGTTTATTTTTTACTTCGTCAAAGGTCATGATTTCCGTCATTTGGGCGGGGACGATCTGGAAAAATTGCTTTCCGAAGGTAAAAAGTAACGCTATCGGCCCGGTTCTCCGGGCTTTTTATTGCCCCAAACGCTGACTCCCCGCCCAATATACTCAAAATTCCTCGTTTGGTTAAAATGGTTATAAATATAGCGTTTTATATTATTTCCTGACCTAAGAACAAATTGATAGCTTATAGCCAATGCAGCACATCAATCACTTAGGAGCTATCCATGAAACACCAGGCGATCACATTAACGCTGTTGGCCAGTTTGGCTACGCTTTCCGGCATGGCTCACGCCGATAAACTGGATGATATTAAACAGGCTGGTGTGGTGCGAATTGCGGTTTTTGATAGCAATCCTCCGTTTGGCTATATCGATGAGCAAAGTAAAAAGCTGGTGGGCTACGATGTGGATGTGGCGAATGCGATAGCGAAAGATTTAGGCGTAAAGCTAGAGCTAAAGGCAACAAACCCAGCTAACCGCATTCCGCTATTAGCATCGAAAAAAGTTGATTTGATCGCTGCCAACTTCACCATTACCGATGAACGTGCTAAGCAAGTGAACTTTAGCCTGCCTTATTTTGCCACGGGACAGAAATTCATAGCCCGCAAAGGGGTACTAAAAACGCCGGAAGACATCGGAAAACTGCGTATCGGCGCGGATAAAGGTACGGTACAAGAAATTACCCTGCGGGAGCGTTATCCCACAGCTAAAGTGATTTCCTACGATGATACGCCGCTGGCTTTCACCGCTTTGCGTAATGGTAACGTTCAGGCTATTACTCAGGATGATGCCAAATTAGTTGGGTTATTGGGTAACGTCCCCGCCGCGCAAAAAGCTGATTTTGAAATATCTCCGTTCAGTATTACCAAAGAATACCAAGGCATCGGGATTCCTAAAGGTGAGGATCGTCTGACTGCAGTGGTAAATCAAACGTTGGAAAAACTGGAGAAAGACGGTGACGCGGTGAAGATTTATAACCACTGGTTCGGGCCGGAAACCAAATCTGCCCAGCCGCGCGGTGATTTTAAGTTTGCACCTTTGGATCAACAGCCTAAAGCCTGATTTTTTGCGATGATGCACTGAGCCTGGATGCCCCGTATTGATAGCCAATGCGGGGTTATTTGTTTTACGCAAGGGCGTTATTTGCAGGACAGGGAGAGTCGCGCCAAATGGATTTGAACGATAACCCGACGGGTACGGAAGTATATGAATTTTCATCGGTTAACTGATTGGTTGCTGGTTTCACCCTATATTGGCTGGCTATGGGACGGCTTTTTACTGACCCTATGGATCTCCGCCTGTACGGTCGTCGCTGCGACTTTGCTGGGTTTTGTACTGGCTGCAGCCAGAGACAGCCACCTAAAACTGCTTCTGTGGTTGGCAATCGCCTACAGTACGCTATTTCGCAATACTCCTTTGTTAATACAGCTTTTTTTCTGGTATTTCGCCGCCGGTCAGTTACTGCCTGCATTATGGATGCAGTGGTTAAATACACCCCATGAATTATCCTTGCCCGGATGGGGACTGCCCTGGCCTTCATTTGAGTTTCTGGCCGGATTTATTGGCCTGACTTTGTATTCCACGGCTTTTATTGCGGAAGAATTACGTGCGGGAATTAGCGGCGTCGCTAAAGGGCAAAAAAATGCTGCTCACGCTCTTGGGTTAACGGGTTGGCAATCCATGCGTTACGTCGTTTTGCCACAGGCGCTAAAAATAGCTATGCCGCCGTTATTGGGGCAATACATGAATATAATCAAGAACTCATCTTTAGCGATGGCGATCGGCGTCGCGGAACTTTCTTATGCATCTCGTCAGGTTGAAACTGAAACTTTACGCACCTTTCAGGCCTTCGGTGTCGCGACTCTGTTGTATATCTCGGTTATTGCGTTGATTGAGGCTTGGGGAATGTGGCGTCAACAGCGATTGATTGCGCGAGGGCATTAAGATGGATTTTACGATTATTGCGGATAACTGGCGCTATTTGTTGTGGGGAACGTTCCCCGATGGCCCATTAGGCGGCGCGGCGCTGACGCTGGCGATTAGCCTGATGGCGGGAGCGGCGTCGGCAGCTCTGGGGATTATTCTTGGTGTAGCGCTGGCGATGTCGCGGGGCGTATGGGGCGGAATACTGGCGGCGGTTTTAGGGTTTTTCCGTGCTATCCCCGTTATTATGCTGATTTTTTGGACCTATTTTTTACTACCGATCGTTTTTGGCGTAGATATTCCGGAAATTACCACCGTGGTGTGTGCGCTGGCGCTGATTGCCTCGGCCTATCTGGCTCACGCGGTAAAAGCGGGCATTCTAGCGATAGGAGAAGGCCAATGGCAAGCGGGGTTATCCCTCGGATTTAACCGTTGGCAGGTATTGGCTTACGTGGTTTTACCGCAGGCGCTGCGCATGATGGTGCCGTCGTTTATCAATCAATGGATCTCATTGATAAAAGATACTTCGCTGGCCTATATAGTTGGCGTGAATGAACTGACATTTCTGGCTACTCAGGTTAATAATCGCAGCATGGTGTACCCGATGGAGGTATTCCTGTTCGTTGCCCTGATTTACTTTGTTTTTTGTCTGACTTTGGATGTATCGGCCAACGTTATCAATCGCCGTTTCAGCCCGCAAACGCGGGCAATTAAACGAACATGGCGCTGGTGGAGGAATAAACCGGCGCTGTCTGCCAGCTAATTTTTCGTCAGTTTCCAGCCTTTTAGCTGCCATAACTCAGGAAGTTGCTGCATATAGTAAAAAGTGGTGACTAATGGATGATCGATTGGCTGGTTATGGGGATCGGCGCAATAGTAAAAAACCGGTATGCCCGCCGCGATGCCGGCCTGAGCGCCTGCCAGCGAGTCCTCGACTAAAATACAGGCTTCAACGGGAACCTGCATTTTATTGGCCGCGTGGTGAATCAAGGCGGGATCGGGTTTCCAGCGCTGAATGTCGTAGCCACTATATAAATGATTAGCGAAGAAATGGCGTAAATCTGTCAGTCCCAGTGAGTGCTCCATCTTACTGACCGGTCCGTTAGATACCACACAGACTGGCACATTTATTTTTTTTAACAGTGAGTTAGCGCCGGTAATAGGTTGCAATTCACTGTCAAACAGCCGCGCGACTTCCTGTCGATATATTCTCTCCATTTCAGTAACTGGCTGATTTAAATGATATTCATCGCTGACACACTCAATAATTTCATAGAGTTTTATGCCCTTGAAGCGCTTAATGACGCTTTCCAGAGAAAGGTGAATACCATAATGGGCAAAAAGTAGCACATAGGCTCGGCAACATAGCACTTCGCTGTCTACTAATGTTCCGTCGCAATCAAACATGACGCATTGAATCTGAGACATAGCACCAATCCTTGCTGTAAAAATCGCTTAAACCCACTTTAACGTCACGGATTAATATTGCGACGTTTATTGTCATGATTAGCGTAGTAATTAATAACAAATTTAATAAATACAGTCGATTGAGTAAGAAAATCGTCAAAATCAGCGGTTTTTTTTAAGTGGAGTAGCCGTAAAAACGGGGCTATTTGATACAAACCTCTGCGAAAAATAGCTAAAAAAGAGTGTGATCCGGCTCAACATTGACGCGTTTTGTTATAGGATAGCAGCCGACTATTCACCCCCTATTGTGGACTCTGATAATGAGTAAACCAAACCTTGATGTTGAGCAGGGGATGCTCGAACGCGTATTTAAGCTAAAACAACATGGAACAACGGCGCGCACTGAGCTGATCGCCGGTATGACGACTTTCCTGACCATGGTCTATATCGTTTTTGTTAACCCCCAAATCCTAGGGGTTGCCGGTATGGATGTGCAGGCTGTTTTTGTCACTACCTGCTTGATCGCCGCTTTTGGCAGTATTTTAATGGGATTATTGGCGAACTTACCTGTTGCTTTGGCTCCCGCTATGGGGCTGAACGCCTTCTTCGCTTTTGTCGTCGTTGGCGCTATGGGTATTTCATGGCAGGTGGCGATGGGCGCTATTTTCTGGGGCGCAATCGGTTTCCTGCTATTGACCATTTTCCGCATCCGCTATTGGATGATTGCCAACATTCCATTGAGCCTTCGTGTCGGTATTACCAGTGGTATTGGTCTATTTATCGCGATGATGGGTCTGAAAAATGCCGGTATAGTGGTAGCAAATCCGGACACACTGGTCGCCGTGGGCGATCTGAGCTCCCACAGCGTCCTATTGGGAGCGCTAGGCTTCTTTATCATTGCGGTATTGGCTTCGCGTAATATCCATGCGGCAGTGCTGGTATCCATCGTTGTAACTACGCTGATCGGCTGGGCGTTGGGCGATGTGCAGTATCACGGTATTTTCTCCATGCCACCCAGCGTCACCAGCGTTGTTGGCCAAGTGGATATCGCCGGTGCGTTGAATCTGGGTCTGGCAGGCGTCATTTTCTCCTTTATGCTGGTTAATCTTTTCGATTCATCTGGCACGCTGATTGGTGTAACAGATAAAGCGGGTCTGACGGATGAAAACGGCAAGTTCCCTCGAATGAAACAGGCGCTTTACGTCGACAGTATCAGCTCTGTAGCAGGGGCGCTGGTAGGAACCTCTTCGGTAACCGCTTATATCGAAAGCTCCTCTGGTGTTTCCGTCGGCGGCCGCACGGGTTTAACCGCTGTTGTGGTGGGTATCCTATTCTTGCTGGTGATCTTTATCTCACCGCTTGCCGGGATGGTGCCTGCTTATGCGGCCGCTGGCGCGCTGATTTATGTTGGGGTTCTGATGACATCCAGCCTGGCTCGAGTGAAATGGGATGATTTAACCGAAGCGGTTCCGGCCTTTGTGACTGCCGCCATGATGCCATTCAGCTTCTCAATCACTGAAGGTATCGCTTTAGGCTTTATCGCATATTGCGTAATGAAGCTGGGCACCGGGCGTTGGCGTGAAATCAGCCCTTGCGTCGTCGTTGTGGCGTTACTCTTTGTGCTAAAAATTGCCTTTGTCGATCATTAATTATTTGATCGAGTAATAAAAATGGCCCCGAATCTGCAGAGATCGGGGCTTTTTTTATCCGGGTCTGATGCAAAATGGGGCTTACTTCACTCTAACTCGCTCAATATAAGCGCTGAACGCGGCGAGTTGTTTAGTCAGAAAATCCAAGGTTCCCTGATCGGTTAATTCTCTGCGCTCTTCATCGACTTTGCTCTGAATTACGCCGCCCATAAATTCTGGTTTATTCATCACCATAGCGTCGAGGAAGACCAAAATCTGGCGCAGGTGATATTGGCAGCGTGCGCCGCCGATAGGGCCCATTGAACTCGTTTGAATTAACACGGGTTTGCCAGCCAAGGGCTGGTTTTGTAGGCGAGAAAGCCAATCGATAGCGTTTTTCAAACCGCCGGGAACCGAATAGTTATATTCTGGTGTCACAATGATCACGCCATCGGCCTGGCGGATTTGCTCTGCAATGGCTTCTACGCTAGCTGGAATGCCATCTTCCTGTTGAACATCAGCATCATAAAGAGGAATATCGCGGATAGAAGGCAGGGCCTCGATAGTCACTCCAGCGGGAGCTAATTGCGGCAAGGCTTTGGCAACCATAGCGTTATAGGAACCGGAACGCAGACTACCCAGTAAGGTAACAAGTTTAAGCGGCTGCTGTGACATGACTCACTCCTGTTAATTGGTGAAATAATATTGTCTTGAACTAGATTAGGCTTGCTTACTCGAATTAAACAATAGGTATTTGTCTGCTTATCTTGCTGAATATCAATAAAAATATCGCTACCTAAGAGTGACTTGGTGTAAGGCTTGGGTTTGATAATAAAAAGGGTCATGCTGTTTCTATCGTACTAATAATAATCTAAAAAAACGTTAATTGGCTTGCAACAGTAGAGCTGTATTCTTTGAGCAAAATGGATGTCTATAACTTAGTAACTTAGTAACTTAGTAACTTAGTAACTTAGTAACTTAGTAACTTAGTAACTTAGTAACTTAGTGCAGCCATCAATAACTTCAATCAGGAAAGGTTGGATTGAGAGAGTTTACTCATTGATATTGCCATCAAAACAAGGCTCCTCGGTGGATGTAACTGAAGAATACTCAGTTATCCCGGCTATTAGATCCAGTGGGAGAAATGAAGAAAAACAAGGTTTTCTTAGCATGAGTAGATGAGACATTATCTAATGTTACACATATAAATAATGTGGTTATCTGGTTTTTTTAAGGATAATACCTCGGTTTAAACAGGTTAATAGCTCGAAATAAATATACTAATAAAGTAGGTTATTTCATTTTATATCGGAATAGATAACAAAGATGATTAAGTTTTGGGAGATTATTAATTAAATAAAGCAGAAAATTCCCACAGGCCAGACCAGATGAAGGTAGAGATAATTAACTTCTAAGTGTAAAGAATTATTTACTTTAAACTTTAACTTATTGTAAAAAAACAATTTAACTTAAGTCATTTTCTTGTTTTACTGTAAATAGATTAAAGTTTGATCTGAATCATAAAATCCCATATAATTTTCTCCTTAAAAGATATTAATTAAAAGGCTAAGGATGGAATCTTAATTAAGAAAGTAAATGGATTTTACAAATCGCTAATGGTTATTTAAAAGTAAAAACATAGGAGCTATTTAAAGCTCTTATTTCTTGTTTTTATCGAAAATTTTATTCTGGTTTTTTAAGTTATTTGTCATTGTTATCTCAGTACAGATTTATATCTGTACTGGAAAGTTGTTTTTGTCATAAATTATTTACGCTTTTATTTTGAAGTTTAAAAAATGGATATTTATTTTATTTGTCAAGGAGATGTAAATGAAAAGAAGGGTGGTTTTATCATTAATTACTGGGACGTTGATGTCTTTAAGTAGCACGACTTATGGGGTAACAAACGGAACGGTAAAATTTACCGGTAAAATTATGGAAACAACCTGTACCATTTCTGGCGGATCAGCACTTTCTGTCCCAATGGGCGCATTTTTAAAAAGCGAGATAAAAAATAAAGGCGATAAAGTTAGCGGAAGTGAGAGAGATTTCGATATTAAATTAACGGGTTGCCCGGTTGTTACTGGAGCTCCGGTTCTTATGTCTATCGCTTTTACCGGTACGGCAGATCTCGAGGACGACAAGTTGTTAAAATTAGATGCAACAGGCGCTGAAGGGATCGGTATAGGTCTTTACGACAAAGATGGAAATCAAATATCTTTAAATTCAGCTAGCTATGAATACCCGGATGCTATTAATAGCGCTAATGTAAACATTCCTTTTAAAGTCGCTTATGTCGCTAATGGTCAATCTGGCGTAGCAGGAAAGGCAGAGGCTACTCTAAACTTCGACATTTCTTATAAATAAAAATATAAATTAATTTTCATAAAAATTTATTCCCTGGCAGCAGGCGAATTGTGATGGCTATTTGCCAGGGATAATTAACACCATGGACAGTTGTTATGAAATCTAAAATAAATGATTTATTTAATTTGTGTCTTTTTATTAGGAAAATAACGTTGATATTATCAATGTTATTCATATATCCGGCTTGGGCAGGTGTCACCGTTGGAGGAACACGAGTTATCTATGATGGAAATAAAAAAGAGGCGTCAATCTCGGTAATTAATTCCGATGAAACAAAGCCTTATTTAATTCAATCCTTTATCAATAGCAATACAAAAGGTGAGAAACCTCCCTTTGTCGTGACGCCTCCATTATTTCGTTTGGATGCAGGTAAAGAAAGTACGCTCAGAATTGTGCGCACCGGTGGTCACTTACCGGAAGATAGGGAATCGGTGTTTTACCTGAATGTGAAATCTATTCCTTCGGTGCAAGAAAATGAACAAAGTACTTTATTAATAGCGGTTAAAACGAGGATCAAACTGTTTTACCGGCCTAAAGGCATCATTGGAGATGCGGAAGAGGCTTATAAATCATTGATGTTTCGTCGTATTGGTAACCAGCTTGAGGTGAAAAACCCCAGCAATTATTACGTCACTCTAGGACAAATTAGGGTTAATGGTAAAGCTTTGGCAGGCGCGGACATGATAGCTCCGCAGGGTGTTTCCCACTTCTTACTTCCATCGGGCTTAGCGGGTTGTGCCGTAAAGTGGAGCAGCATTAATAGCTACGGTGGTGTCAGCCCGGAGATCACTCAAAAACTGCGGTAAAAGGAAGATGAACGATCAGCAGGAGGCTGAAAAGTATTATGTTAAATATAAATCCAGGTGCGCTAAAGTTATTATTTTGTACGCTCATTTCAGCCTTTTTTTTATGCTTATCATCTTCGGTTCTGGCGCAAGACCATTTTCGATTATCTGCGTTGGAGTTAAGTGATGCAGAGCAAGCTGTTATTGATTTAAGCGCTTTTTCAAACTCTGGTGGTCAATTACCCGGTGAGTATCAGGTGGTTATATTTCTTAACGGAAATGAGAAAGAAACCAGGCGGGTCAGATTTATTCAGACGGCGGATAAAGCATTATTACCACAGTTAACCGTGGATGACCTCCGCCGCTTTGGCGTAAAAATATCGTCAACTCCGACGCTGAGTGATCTTCCTTCAAAACATATTATTGATGACCTTAAAGAATATATTCCTCAGGCGTCTGTTGTTTTTGATTTTTATTCTCAACGTTTGGATATCAGCATCCCGCAGGCTGCGCTAGATGTTCAGGTCAGAGATGCCGTTTCATCGCATTTATGGCAACAGGGGCTGTCTTCATTTTTAGTGAACTATGATTTAACCGGCTCGGATAATCATAATGGAACAAGTAAAAACCAAAGCTATTTTTTAAATGTACGAAGTGGAATTAATATTGGTTCCTGGCGTATCAGAAACCAATCTACCTATAGTCATGACTCTGAAGAAAATAAGGGGGGTAGCCGTTTCTCATCTATTAACAGTTACGTTCAGCGAGATATTCATCGGTTAAAGAGCCAAATGATTCTCGGTGAAGCTTTCACTGACGGGGATGTATTTAACAGTATACAGTTCACGGGTGCATCCATTTCATCCGATAGTTTAATGCTGCCAGGAAGCCAGCGAGGTTTCGCACCCATTATTCGTGGTATCGCTCAAACCAACGCTCGGGTAACGGTTCGCCAAAATAATTATGTTATTTATGAAGGTTATGTGCCGCCTGGGCCGTTTGTTATATCCGATCTCTATTCAACTTCTGGTTCCGGAGATTTAGAGGTTACGATCACCGAAAAGAACGGGCAACAGCGTAAATTTGTCCAGCCATTCTCTTCAGTGCCGATGATGCAAAGAGAAGGGCAATTAAAATACCAGGTAACTTTTGGCCGTTACAGAAGTTCTGGGGCCAATATTTATCAGCCTTATTTTGGTGAAGGCTCCTTTATTTATGGGCTTTCTAATCGAGTTAGTTTACTTTCTGGTATACAGGCTGCTGATAATTATCGCGCGTTAAATACCGGATTTGGACTCGGCTTAGGTAATTTCGGTGCTATCTCTCTGGATACGACTCTGGCCGATGCCAGACTGAAAGATAATCAGCGTAAACAAGGGCAGTCTTATCGTATTCAATATGCAAAAAGTATTGAAACCACGGGAACTTCGCTGACGTTAGCTGGCTATCGCTATTCTACATCGGGCTACTACTCATTTGCGGAAGCAAACGAATATACAGCGAAAAAATCAGTTAACGCTGGGCTAAATAAACGTAGCCAAATACAGTTAACTCTAAATCAGGGAATGGGTGATTTGGGCAGTGTTTATTTGTCAGCCAACCAGCAGGACTACTGGGGAAAGCAGGGAAAAAACCAATCATTATCCGCCGGATATACTATTAATCGCGCGGGTATTGGATATGGATTAAACCTTTCTTATAGCGATAGTCGTGAAAATACCGCCGCCAGGGATAAACAGGTTTCTTTTAACGTTTCTATTCCTTTGGATAAATGGATATCAAATGGAACCCTAACCTACGGTATTAATAGAAACGATCGTGGACAGGGAACACAACAGGTAGCGTTTAATGGAAGTGCTTTGGAAGATCGTGCGCTGTTATACGGTATCCGCATGGATCAAAGTAATAATTATGCGACAACCAGCGCCGGCGCGTCGTTGGAATATGTTCATAATGCTGGACGCATGAATATGGCATATAGCCATAGCGATAATAGCAGAATGCTAAATTACGGATTATCGGGCGGTATTGTTGCTCACCGTGATGGTATTACTTTCTCTCAATCTTTAGGGGAGACGGTGGCATTGGTTAGAGCAGAAGGCGCTGCGGAAGCAAAAATATTAAATCAGAGAGGCATTAAAACTGATTCGAGAGGTTATGCAGTTATTCCGTCTATTGAACCTTATGCCTATAACCGCGTGGCTTTAGATACAGAAGGACTGGCTGACGGCCTCGATTTGGATGAGTCAGTGCAGCAAGTTGTACCAACCCGTGGCGCGGTGGTTGCCGCTGATTTTCGCGTCCGGCAGGGGCACCGAATACTGGTGACATTACTTAGTGATAATAAGCCTGTACCTTTTGGTTCCAGTGCCACGTTGGTAAACGGTGATAGCAGTGGAATTGTTGGTGATGAAGGTGAGTTGTACTTAAACGCCGTTCCAGAAAATGCGGAAATAAAGGTGCAATGGGGAAAAGAGCCTGCTCAGCACTGTTATGCAAAGTTAGATTTATCAAAGATGTCAGATAAATCAGGTGTTTTACGGCTTGTGGCCCAGTGTCGTTATTAAAAGGATTTTTTATGTTTGCTTCTATTAATTATATTTTTCTTAGCCGAAAATATAATAAAACAGGATTGATGTTAGTTATATCTATTATTTTTTGTAGTTATTTAAATGGAGCGAAAGCTGCAAAATCCCCTGTATGTAACGCTAACAGAGCTGTAGGGGTAGTTAATTTTGATGATATTTCTATTCGTCGAGATATGGCTCATTCACCGAAAATAATAGTTAAAACTGTAAGTGGAATTAACGTAAATTGTCCGGGGAAAACCCATCAGGGAATTTATGTTAAGTCTATGCTGGGTGTGTCTAGTATTGGCATAAATAATTATTTTGATACCAATCTGTTAGGAGTGAAAATAAAGTGGAGCCTCCAACCAAATAATTTAAGCCCTCAGGAAATGAATGTTGGTAGTATGAGAGGGATCGGTGTCAGAAAAAACTTCACCGGTAAATTTTATATATCAGTTGATAAGAATGCCGACTCTGGTGTGGTTAATCCAATAAAAATAATATTAGCTCGTCAGGATGAGAAGGGATTCAATACCGATGAGATTTTATTTAGCTACGAAATTCCCAGTTTTAAAGTAACGGCAAAAACCTGTGAAGTCAGGACGCCCCAAATTGATGTTCCAATGGGCGCTGTATTGAAAAATACCTTTAAAGGTGTCGGCAGCACTAGCGGTGAGCGAAGTTTTGATATTGAAGTGCAGTGTAGTGGAGGGGTTCAAGCGACTATTATCTGGCAGGGTGGAAGTAGCAACGGCGTCATCAAAGCGGATTCGACATCTACTTCAGCGGGGGTGGGCATTCAAATAGTTGAGCGGGATGCTCCTTTGGTTTTTGATACAGAACAACCGCTTGGGAGTCTCTCTACTTTAACCCAACTGCCCTATAAGGCCAGATTCTATCAAACCGAGAATAGAATTGCTGCTGGCAGTCTGATGACTACGGCTACTTTCACCGTCAATTATAAATAACCTTAATTTAAGGGCGCAATAGCAGCAGCGCGATAGGGAGTAGATGAGGTAAAAGTATGCTTTTGCCGATTGAGCGCCTTTATTAGCTAGAACTCTGTAAGTGGTGAGTGCTCACTCACCACTTATTGCAATGTTCTTTGATCTTTATGATGGCCTCTGAATAAAATGCCATCATAAATTATCGGGATAAGCACTGTATTTGGCTTAGCCCGATTCGGTTTTGATTATTTACCGATACAGAAACTTGAGAAAATTCGGCCCAGCAAATCATCAGAGCTGAATTCACCGGTTATTTCGCTAAGTGATTGTTGAGCAAGGCGTAACTCCTCAGCCAGAAGCTCGCCAGCCTGTGCGCCAACCAGTTGCTCATGACCTTGAACCAGATGCTGTGCAGCGGCTTCCAGCGCCTGTAAATGGCGGCGCCGAGCCAGGAAGCCCCCTTCGGTATTGCTGGTGAACCCCATGCTTTGTTTTAAGTGATCTCTCAGCAGGTCAATTCCGTCGCCGGTTCGGGCTGATAAACGAATAAGTGAGTAACCATTCACTTCGGTTAAACCAAGCGTCTCGCCTGTCACATCGGCTTTATTACGTACGACGGTAATCGGTAATGTTGCGGGCAAACGAGCCATAAACTCTGGCCAGATTGTCGCAGGTTCAGTAGCATCAGTGGTTGTGCCATCGACCATAAACAGCACTCTGTCAGCCTGTTCGATCTCGTTCCAAGCACGTTCGATACCAATTCGCTCTACTTCGTCGCTTGCTTCCCGTAAGCCAGCGGTATCAATAATATGTAGCGGCATACCGTCGATATGAATATGTTCCCGCAGCACGTCGCGGGTGGTACCGGCGATGTCTGTAACAATGGCGGCTTCATGTCCTGCTAATGCATTGAGAAGACTGGATTTTCCTGCATTTGGGCGACCAGCGATGACCACTTTCATCCCTTCTCGCAGCAGGCTGCCTTGACGAGCCTCGGCGCGTACGTTTTCCAGATCACGCATTACGCCGTTCAACTGGCCTTCTATTTTGCCATCAGAAAGAAAGTCGATTTCCTCATCAGGAAAATCAATCGCAGCTTCCACATAGATTCGCAAGTGAGTGAGTGCTTCCACCAGTTGATGAATTCGGACTGAAAAAGCGCCTTGTAGCGAGTTGACCGCCGAACGCGCGGCCTGCTCAGAACTGGCGTCGATCAGATCGGCGATAGCCTCCGCCTGTGCCAAATCCAGTTTGTCATTGAGAAACGCACGTTCGGAAAATTCCCCCGGGCGAGCAATACGCACGCCTGGCAGGGCCAAGACGCGTTTAAGCAATAAATCCAGTATTACAGGGCCACCATGCCCTTGTAATTCAAGCACGTCCTCGCCGGTGAAAGAATTCGGGCCGGGGAAGTAGAGAGCTATACCCTGATCCAGCGTGGTGCCGTCGGCATCGCGGAAAGGCAAATAGTCGGCATAACGCGGCTTGGGTAATTTACCCAAAACTGCCTCGGCGACGGCCGCCACGGCACGGCCTGAAACACGTAAAATGCCAACGCCACCGCGTCCCGGTGGGGTAGCTTGTGCGACGATCGTATCCGTTGCGCTCATGGTTATCTCTCTCTTGGACGGCGTAAAAGTGGTTTCTACTAAAAAAGAATAAGGCGGTCAATTGACCGCCTTAGGCTATTACTACAGATGATTACCGATACACATTATTTCTTTTTGTCGCGGCTGTGTAAGCCACGTTTTTCCAGGCCACGGTAAATCAACTGCTGCTGAAGGATGGTCACCAAGTTACTGACGATATAGTACAGTACCAGACCTGCTGGGAACCACAGGAAGAACACTGTGAAAATTACCGGCATAAAGGTCATGATCTTCTGCTGCATCGGGTCAGTCACGGTAGTCGGTGACATCTTCTGGATGAAGTACATGGTTATACCCATCAGAATCGGCAGGATGTAGTACGGGTCTTGCGCCGATAAATCATGGATCCACAGGATAAACGGCGCATGGCGCAGCTCAACGGAACTCATCAGCATGTAGTACAAGGCCAGGAAGATTGGCATCTGGATGATCAACGGTAAGCAGCCGCCCAGAGGATTCACTTTCTCAGCTTTGTACAGCGCCATCATTTCCTGGCTCATACGTTGCTTATCGTCGCCGATTCGCTCACGCATCGCGGCCAGTTTAGGCTGCAACATACGCATCTTCGCCATCGAAGTGTACTGCGCCTTCGTCAGCGGGTACATGATACCACGCACGATAAAGGTGATGACAATGATGGAGAAGCCCCAGTTACCGACGAAACCGTGAATGAACTTCAGCAGTTTGAACAGTGGCTGAGAGATAAACCATAGCCAGCCGTAGTCAACAGTCAGGTCAAGATGCGGCGCGATAGCGGCCATTTTGTCCTGAATTTCCGGGCCAACCCACAGGGTTGCTCCCAGCTGTTTCTGTTCACCCGGTTGTACGACAACAGGCGCACCTTTGAAACCGATAGCCGCCAGTCCATTGCCCAGATCGGCAGAATAGAAGGTGTTAGTTTCGTTAGCCGCTGGAATCCACGCGGTTGCAAAATACTGCTGCAACATCGCAACCCAGCCACCTTTGGTGGTGATATTCAGCGGTTCTTTTTCGATTTTATCGAAAGCATACTTCTGATAATTATCTTGATCAGAGGAGTACGCCGCGCCGCGATAAGTGTGCAGTGCGAAGTTATTGCTACCGGTATCACGGTGTTTAGGCAGGTTGATGCTTTGCTTCAATTGCCCAAATAACGTCAATTCCAGCGGTGCGGCAGAGGCGTTTTTAACGTGGTAATCCACGCCAATTGCGTAATCGTTACGTTTAACGATGAACGTTTTCGTAAAGACCGAGCCATCTTTGCCGGTAAAGGTCAGAGGGATACGCAGTTCATCCTGACCGTCAGCCAGCACAAAGCTGTTTTGCGCCACTTCAAACAGCGGACGTTCGCCGTTTGCCGGGTTGTCCGGGCCATTCTTGCCTGTCAGGCCACTTTGCGCCTGATAAACAAAGGCTGGCGTGGTTTCCAACAGCTCAAATGTTTTGTCTGAACCCAGAGAATCCGGGTAAGCCAGCAGGTTAGCCTGCTCAATGTCACCACCACGTGTATTAATGGTCAGAGACAGCACATCAGTTTTAACCGTGATCAATTGGCCTTGGCCACTGGCTGGCACGGCCTGGCTTGCGGTATCACCGTTAGCTGCGTTCGAAGTCTGTTGCGTGGTCTGGGCGGCGGTTTGTGGGTTGTTATCCACTTGCCATGCTTGCCAGATCATGAAAGACACGAACAGCAGCGCGATGAGGAGAAGATTGCGTTGCGAATCCATCGTTAGTGTTCTCTGTTATCGTCGGGTTTCGGCGGCACGGGATCATCGCCACCTGGGTTCAAAGGGTGGCATTTTAATACGCGTTTCAGCGTTAACCAACTGCCTTTTATCATGCCAAACCGGCGCAATGCCTCAATTCCGTAATGAGAGCACGTCGGATGGAAACGACAGCGTGGCCCCAACAGCGGACTGATTACGAGCTGATAGCCCCTAATCAGGCCGATCAGGATGCGGGAGCCTGGCGACAGTGGCGGCGCCATAATTTTTCCAAAGCTTCCGTCAACGCACGGTTATCAAGGTCAGCCACACCTTTTTTAACCAACACCACAAAATCCATAGACGGTAACGTGTGCTGATGCAGCCGGAAGCTTTCGCGTGTTAAGCGTTTTATCCGGTTACGTTCGTGAGCACGTTTGACATGTTTTTTGGCGACGGTAAGACCGATGCGGGGATGCCCCAGCTCGTTCAGGCGGCCGAGGATGGTGATTTGCGGCGTGCCAGCCCGTTGTGGCTGCTGGAAGACGAAAGTGAAATGACTGGGAGTTAACAAACGTAACTCCCTAGGGAAAGCGAGCTTAACCACTCAGTCGGTTAGCTTTATTACTTAGAAACAGTCAGACGAGAACGGCTTTTCGCACGACGGCGAGCCAGAACTTGACGACCATTTTTGGTGGCCATACGAGCACGGAAACCGTGGCTACGGTTGCGCTTCAATACGGACGGTTGGAAAGTGCGTTTCATAGCGATTTCTACCTAAACTTAAAATTATTACTGATTCAGTAAACGCGTTTGGCTGCTCGGAGTGAAGACCACCGACGCCTCAATCGCAACATATAAAGAAGCGGGATTGTAATAATTGTACAGTCCTGAGTCAATTCACATTGCGCAAGCCAGTAAGGAAGTTTTCCAAACCGGGAGTTTACCAAGGAGCCTGCCCGTGTTTACCGAAGGATTCCGTTTGGCCAAAGCCATCTGGAAAACAGGCATCACACGTAGGGCTGAGGATTATACGGACTCCCTGATAAATCGCAAGGATCGCATCAAGATCCTTTGTTCTCATCAGGGGATCGGATTGTGGGCAGGCTGTGGGTTATTTCAGGAAAGTCTGAAATTTTTCTTGATTAATGCTGATGTGCTCAACCAAATGCGGCGCGGTGGGTTACACTTGTTTGTCAAGCCACACCTGTGGATAAAAAGGATCTAATCTGTGAGGAAGGGGAGGATCTATTGCTCCTTTTGCGCTATGATCCGCCATTCCGATCGCGATCTCTACTCTGGGATCGTGGGGGGATGTTAATCGTAAAAAAACAACCGTAAAAACGGTTCGCATGTCGCTTCGGCCTGCTACAGGCCAATTGGCGTGTGTCAAAAACGATGATTTACACAATATCCTGATTTCTTTCTTTTATTGATCTTGTTCGAGTGGAGTCCGCCGTGTCACTTTCGCTTTGGCAGCAGTGTCTTGCCCGATTGCAGGATGAGTTACCTGCCACAGAATTTAGTATGTGGATACGCCCCCTACAGGCGGAACTGAGTGACAATACTCTGGCGCTTTACGCACCTAATCGTTTTGTTTTGGACTGGGTACGTGATAAGTACTTAAACAATATCAATGGTTTGCTTAATGACTTCTGCGGTACAAACGTACCCTTGCTTCGCTTTGAAGTTGGCAGCAAACCCATGGTGCAAACACAGAATCAACCGGTTACCGCCGCCAGCGTCAGTGCGCCCGCCGCTCCGGTGATTCGCAGTGCGCCGATGCGTCCGAGTTGGGACAGCTCACCGGCGCAGCCAGAGCTTTCTTATCGCTCTAACGTCAACCCTAAGCACACTTTCGATAACTTTGTTGAAGGTAAATCTAACCAGCTGGCCCGCGCGGCAGCCCGTCAGGTTGCGGATAATCCGGGTGGTGCCTATAACCCTCTATTCCTCTACGGCGGCACCGGCTTGGGTAAAACTCACCTGTTACACGCGGTGGGGAATGGCATCATGGCGCGTAAAGCCAATGCCAAAGTGGTTTACATGCATTCCGAACGCTTTGTGCAGGACATGGTAAAAGCGTTGCAAAACAACGCAATTGAAGAATTTAAGCGTTATTATCGTTCAGTAGATGCGTTACTGATCGATGATATCCAGTTCTTTGCCAATAAAGAGCGTTCACAAGAAGAGTTCTTCCATACTTTCAACGCCTTGCTTGAAGGTAATCAACAAATCATTTTGACTTCGGATCGCTACCCGAAAGAGATAAATGGCGTGGAAGATCGTCTGAAATCACGCTTTGGTTGGGGTTTGACGGTCGCCATTGAGCCGCCGGAGCTGGAAACCCGCGTTGCGATCCTGATGAAAAAAGCGGATGAAAATGATATTCGTCTGCCAGGAGAAGTGGCGTTCTTTATTGCCAAACGCCTGCGTTCTAACGTTCGTGAGCTGGAAGGGGCGCTGAACCGCGTCATTGCCAACGCGAACTTTACCGGACGCGCCATTACCATTGATTTTGTGCGTGAAGCGCTGCGTGATTTGCTGGCGTTACAGGAAAAACTGGTCACTATCGATAATATTCAGAAGACAGTGGCCGAGTATTATAAAATCAAGGTCGCAGACCTGCTCTCCAAACGGCGTTCTCGTTCGGTGGCTCGCCCACGCCAAATGGCGATGGCATTGGCCAAAGAGCTAACCAACCACAGCCTGCCTGAAATCGGCGATGCGTTTGGTGGCCGCGACCACACCACGGTGTTGCACGCCTGCCGGAAAATTGAGCAGTTGCGTGAAGAAAGTCACGACATCAAAGAAGATTTCTCTAACTTAATCAGAACATTATCCTCCTAGCGCTATGAAATTTATCATTGAACGTGAGCATCTGCTAAAACCCCTGCAACAGGTCAGTAGCCCGCTGGGTGGACGTCCGACGTTGCCAATTCTGGGCAATCTGTTGCTGCAAGTCACGGAAGGCTCTTTGCTGCTGACCGGTACCGATCTGGAAATGGAAATGGTGGCGCGAGTCGCCTTGTCCCACTCCCATGAACAGGGCGCAACGACCGTGCCTGCGCGGAAGTTTTTTGATATCTGGCGTGGGTTGCCGGAAGGGGCTGAAATTACCGTGGCGCTGGATGGCGATCGCCTGCTGGTGCGTTCTGGTCGCAGCCGCTTCTCGTTGTCTACGCTGCCTGCCGCTGATTTTCCGAATCTGGATGACTGGCAAAGTGAGGTAGAATTTATGCTGCCTCAGGCCACGATGAAGCGTCTGATTGAGTCAACCCAGTTTTCAATGGCCCATCAGGATGTGCGTTACTACTTGAACGGTATGCTGTTTGAAACCGAAGGTGAAGAACTGCGCACCGTAGCCACCGACGGCCATCGCTTGGCGGTGTGCTCAATGCCTATTGGCCAGACTTTGCCTTCACATTCGGTGATCGTGCCGCGTAAAGGGGTCATGGAACTGGTTCGATTGCTGGACGGCGGCGACACGCCACTGCGTCTGCAAATTGGCAGTAACAACATTCGTGCTCACGTGGGTGATTTTATTTTCACTTCCAAGCTGGTTGACGGCCGTTTCCCTGATTATCGCCGTGTATTGCCGAAGAATCCGGATAAAACGCTGGAAGCAGGCTGTGATTTGCTGAAGCAGGCCTTCGCCCGCGCCGCTATTTTATCGAATGAGAAATTCCGCGGTGTTCGCCTCTATGTTAGCCATAATCAGCTCAAGATCACGGCAAACAACCCTGAGCAGGAAGAAGCCGAAGAGATTCTGGACGTTAGCTATGAAGGCGAGGAAATGGAAATCGGTTTCAACGTCAGCTACGTACTGGATGTGCTTAACGCTTTGAAATGTGAAGATGTTCGCCTATTGCTAACGGATTCGACTTCAAGCGTACAGATTGAAGATAGCGCGAGTCAGGCGGCGGCTTACGTAGTCATGCCAATGCGTTTGTAGTATTTATCGGGCTGTCTATTTGCCTGCATGGATGAGGCTGAACTCTGCTCACATCCAGTCTGCCGGCGATAATGACGTCCTCGATCATAAGAATAAGAACCAGCTTCATGGCTTTGACGCGTTTACTGATAAAAGATTTTCGTAATATCGAATCTGCAGATCTGGCACCGGCCGCGGGATTTAATTTTCTCGTCGGCCCCAATGGCAGCGGCAAAACCAGCGTACTCGAAGCAGTATATACCCTTGGTCATGGTAGGGCTTTTCGTAGCCTACAGGCAGGAAGAGTGATTCGCCATGACTGTCCTGAGTTTGTATTACATGGGCGGGTAGACGGCGGTGAGCGTGAGTTGTCCGTTGGGTTAAGCAAGAGTCGCCAGGGCGAAAGTAAAGTGCGGATTGATGGCAGTGACGGCCATAAAGTGGCTGAGCTGGCGCAAATGTTGCCAATGCAGCTGATCACGCCAGAAGGTTTTACCTTATTGAACGGCGGGCCGAAGTTTCGGCGCGCTTTTTTAGACTGGGGTTGCTTTCATAATGAACCCGGTTTCTTTACTGCCTGGAGCAACCTGAAAAGGTTACTTAAGCAGCGCAACGCCGCGCTGCGCCAGGTGAATCGCTATGCGCAAATACGGCCTTGGGATCAGGAAATTATCCCGCTGGCTGAGCGTATTAGCGAATGGCGAGCGGCATACAGTGACGCCATTGCCGCAGATATTGCTGCGACATGCGCCCTGTTCCTGCCAGAGTTCGCCCTGAGTTTCTCTTTCCAGCGTGGCTGGGACAAAGAGAGCGACTACGGTGAGTTGCTGGAACGCCAGTTTGAGCGTGACAGAGCGCTAACCTATACCGCCGTCGGCCCGCATAAAGCGGATTTCCGCATTCGGGCCGAGGGTACGCCGGTAGAAGATTTGCTATCGCGCGGTCAGCTAAAACTGCTGATGTGCGCGCTGCGGTTAGCGCAGGGTGAGTTTCTCACCCGACAGAGCGGGCGGCGTTGCCTGTATCTGCTTGACGATTTTGCTTCTGAACTGGACACCGGCCGACGCCGTTTATTGGCTGAGCGTTTGAAAGCCACCCAGGCACAGGTTTTTGTCAGTGCGGTTAGCGCTGAACAAGTAACCGACATGGTAGGTGAAAAGGGCAAGATGTTCCGAGTGGAACATGGCAAAATAGAGGTTCAACCACAGGATTAAAGATGAGCGAGAAACGTTGATGTCGAATACTTATGACTCCTCAAGTATCAAGGTATTAAAAGGGCTGGATGCGGTTCGTAAGCGTCCGGGCATGTATATCGGTGATACTGATGACGGTACCGGTCTGCACCACATGGTATTCGAGGTTGTGGACAACGCTATCGACGAAGCCCTCGCGGGTCACTGTAAAGAAATTCAGGTGACTATTCACGCCGATAACTCCGTATCCGTACAGGATGACGGCCGTGGTATTCCTACCGGTCTGCATGAAGAAGAAGGGGTTTCCGCGGCAGAGGTCATCATGACCGTGCTTCACGCCGGCGGTAAGTTTGATGATAACTCCTATAAAGTGTCTGGTGGTCTGCACGGCGTTGGGGTTTCGGTTGTCAACGCCCTTTCTGAAAAATTGGAATTGGTCATTCGTCGTGAAGGTAAAGTTCACGAGCAAACTTATAAAATGGGTGAGCCACAGGGGCCGCTGAAAGTTGTCGGTGAAACCGAACAAACCGGCACCATGGTACGTTTCTGGCCGAGTTTCCAGACCTTTACCAATAATACTGAATTCCAGTATGAAATTCTGGCGAAACGCCTGCGCGAGCTGTCATTCCTGAACTCAGGCGTTTCCATTAAGTTGAAAGATAAGCGTAACGATAAAGAAGACCACTTCCATTACGAAGGTGGGATCAAGGCGTTTGTCGAGTACCTGAACAAGAACAAAAACCCGATTCACCCAAAAGTCTTTTATTTCTCTACGGTAAAAGACGATATTGGCGTGGAAGTGGCGTTGCAGTGGAACGATGGTTTCCAGGAAAACATCTACTGCTTTACCAACAACATTCCTCAGCGGGATGGCGGTACCCATTTGGTTGGTTTCCGTACGGCGATGACCCGTACCCTGAACAGCTATATGGATAAAGAAGGCTACAGCAAAAAAGCGAAAATCAGCGCTACCGGCGACGATGCTCGTGAAGGCCTGATCGCCGTAGTTTCGGTAAAAGTTCCCGATCCTAAGTTCTCCTCTCAGACCAAAGACAAGCTGGTTTCTTCCGAAGTGAAAACCGCGGTTGAAACGCTGATGAATGAGAAGCTGGTCGAATATCTGTTGGAAAACCCAACCGACGCCAAAATCGTGGTCGGTAAAATCATTGATGCCGCTCGTGCTCGCGAAGCAGCGCGTAAAGCTCGTGAAATGACTCGCCGTAAAGGCGCGTTGGATTTGGCCGGTCTGCCGGGCAAATTGGCAGACTGTCAGGAACGCGATCCGGCGCTGTCCGAACTCTACTTAGTGGAAGGGGACTCAGCGGGCGGTTCGGCTAAACAAGGCCGTAACCGTAAGAATCAGGCGATTCTGCCGCTGAAAGGTAAGATTCTTAACGTTGAGAAAGCGCGTTTCGATAAGATGCTGTCTTCGCAGGAAGTCGCTACCTTGATTACTGCGCTGGGCTGCGGGATTGGCCGGGATGAATATAACCCGGACAAACTGCGCTATCACAGCATCATTATCATGACCGATGCCGACGTCGATGGTTCTCACATCCGTACGTTGCTATTGACCTTCTTCTATCGTCAGATGCCGGAAATTATTGAGCGTGGCCATGTGTTTATTGCTCAGCCGCCGCTGTATAAAGTGAAGAAAGGCAAGCAGGAGCAGTACATCAAAGATGATGATGCGATGGAGCAATATCAAATGTCTCTGGCATTGGATGGCGCGGCTCTGCATATCAACGCTAATGCACCAGCAATGTCTGGCGAACCATTGGAGAAACTGGTTGCTGAACACTACAGCGTGCAGAAAACCATTACTCGCATGGAGCGCCGTTATCCGCGTGCGCTGCTGAATAACCTGATTTATCAGCCAACGCTGTTGGAAGACGATTTAGACAATAAAGAAGCGGTACAGCAGTGGATCGATTCTCTGGTGAACTTGCTGAATGAAAATGAACAGCACGGTAGCAGCTACAGCTCGATCGTTCGTGAAAACCGTGAGCGTCAGATGTTTGAGCCGATTCTGCGCATTCGTACCCACGGGGTTGATACCGATTACGATCTGGACTTCGAATTCATTCACGGCGGTGAATATCGCAAGATTTGTACGCTGGGTGAGAAACTGCGTGGCCTGATCGAAGAAGGTGCGTACGTTGAGCGCGGCGAGCGTCGTTTCGCGGTCGATAGCTTCGAAGAAGCATTGGATTGGCTGGTGAAAGAATCCCGCCGTGGTCTGGCAATTCAGCGTTATAAAGGTCTGGGGGAAATGAACCCGGATCAACTTTGGGAAACCACTATGGACCCAGAAAGTCGCCGTATGCTACGCGTAATGGTGAAAGATGCCATTGCCGCAGACCAACTGTTTACCACTCTGATGGGTGATGCAGTGGAACCACGCCGTGCCTTTATCGAAGAAAACGCCTTAAAAGCAGCAAATATCGATATCTGATAAATTGCGGCAATAAGAAAACCGGAGCAGGCGACTGTCTCTGGTTTTTTTTTGCCTGAAAAGCCAGTTTAGGCGCGATTTGCAGCCAATATTGCTGCTTCGAGCCAGGTTTCATAGGCAAGCAGGCGGTTGAGTAAACCCTTGCTAGCATTCGTTCGCTGAATCGCGTTAGCATGATGCAAGACGATGTAAATATATGAGGGTGTCATGGCTATTGAATTGATTGCGATTGATATGGACGGTACGCTGCTTAACGGGCTTCACCAAATTACCCCTAGAGTAAAGCAGGCCATCGAGGCCGCACAGAAAAAAGGCGTGGTGGTGGTACTGGCTACCGGCCGGCCTTATATCGGTGTCACTCAATATCTGCGCGAACTGAATATGGAAAACAGCAACGATTATTGCATTAGCAATAACGGTGCATTAGTTCAAAAAGCCGCGACCGGTGAATGTGTGTTGCAGGAAACCTTAAGCTTTGATGATTATCTTTATTTCGAAGCTCTGGCGCGGCAGTTAGGCGTGCATTTCCACGCTTTTGATTACAATACGTTGTATACCGCTAACAAAGACATCAGTAAGTACACCATTCACGAAACTGTTCTGACGGGAATTTCGTTGAAATACCGTAGTGTCAGTGAAATGGACCCAACAATGCGTTTCCCTAAAGTGATGATGATCGATGAACCAGAGCTTTTGGATCGCGCCATCGCACAGATTCCTGCCGAAGTGTTCGAGAAGTTCACTATTATGAAAAGCTCGCCTTACTTCCTGGAAATTCTAAGTAAACGCGTTGATAAAGGTGCCGGTGTTAAAATGCTGGCGGAGCATCTAGGCATCGCACAGGAAAATGTGATGACTTTAGGCGATCAGAGTAATGATTACGCGATGATTGAATATGCTGGCCTGGGCGTGGCGATGGGGAATGCTATTCCCGAGCTAAAAGAGATTGCCCAGTACGTGACGGCAACTAATGAAGAAGATGGCGTAGCGCTAGCCATTGAAAAGTTTGTGCTGAATCAACGTTAATTTGCTGCTAAATAACGTAAAAAACGCTTTAGGGGCCATTAGTGGCCCCTTCCTGTTCTGAGGCTCAGGGGCAGGAAAGCAGAATGCTTTTTACGATCTGTACATCCTGAATGCCCAAGCCAGTTAAATCTGCCAGCGTGATTTGACGATCATTTTCTCTAACGGGTTTATTTAGCGCCAATACTTCACCGATCTCGCTAATGGGTGTTGCCTGAAGTAACTGCTGCTGAAAAGCATGGGAAATCTCACCGAATGCGCGGCATTGCGCCAATGAATCCACCAGAATCTTATCTGCTTTGGCCACAAGTTGGATTTCCAACTCTTGTTTGCCAGTAGCATCAGCGCCGACTGCGGTGATGTGAGTACCGGGTTGAATGTCTTTAGCCCGCAAAATAGGTTCGCGGCTCGGCGTAGTCGTCACGATAAATTGACACTTTTCCGCTAACTGGCTGGCATTTTGCGTGATCTGTACGCGAAAACCTTCTGATTCAGCAAATAACTGATAATCGTATAATGCTTCAGGATTTCGTCCCCAAACCCAGACATCCCGACAATTAATTACGGCCTTCAGGTGCACCAACTGTAAGCGAGCCTGTAAGCCGGTGCCCACAATGCCAATAGCTGTAATGTGTTTTGGGGCACAAAGTTCGGCAACAATTCGACCGGCTAATGCGGTGCGCAGAGCGGTTAGCCAGCCTTCATCCATTAATAGCGCCTGTGGCTCACCGGTTTTGGCCGAGAAGGCCATCATCAAACCTTGATTGCTGGATAATCCTAATGATGGATTGGTGTAAAATCCGCTGGAAACTTTCACGACAAAACTGTCGTCTCCTTCCAGATAGCCACTTTTGATACAGCAATCGCCATTAGCCTGTGTGAATAACAAATGCTGTACCGCCGGCATCTGAACCTGCTGCTGGCTGAACGCGATAAATCCTTGTTTTAGCAGTAAAGTGGTACGATCGGCGGCGAAACTGTCGAGTATTTGCTGTTTATTGAGGATAAGCATCAGGAAACGGCCTTAAGGTACTTTTCCAGTACGATATTTTTACCACACAGTACAACCGCCACTTTTTTGCCTTGCCATTGTGGTGCCTGTTGCAATGCTGCCGCCAGCGCCACGCCCGCCGCCCCTTCAATCATCCAGCGGTCGCTGCGGGCAATTAACTGCATGGCTTGTCTGATCTCTTCTTCGGTAACCAGTACTTTATCGTCGATCAGTTTTTGACATAGCGGGAAAGTTATCGCGCCAGTTTCTACGCCGCCAGCGGTGCCGTCAGACAACGTTTCCTGCTCTTCCACTTCATAGATTTCGCCGGCTAGCAGATTGCTATACATGCTGGTGGCATTCGCTGGCCAACAGGCGATAATCCGCGTATTTGGCGACAACTTCTTCAATACGGTTGCGATTCCGGCGATATAGCCGCCACCGCCAACGGAAACAAAAACCGCGTCCAGATTCGGCTGCTGTTCGACGATTTCCATGCCGCAGGTGCCTTGTCCGGCGATAACTTGCTCGTCGTTGTAGGGGGAAATATAGGCTTTCCCCTGTTCCTGAGCCGCCTTGGCTCCGGCCAGTTCTGCATTTAAGGCATCACCGGCTACCAGCTCGATTTTTCCGCCCAGCGCGCGAATGGCGTCTAATTTGATGGCTGCAGCCTGTTCTGGGGCATAAATAGTGGCTTCGACGCCCAGCAGTTTTGCGGCTAGCGCCACGCCCTGACCGTGATTGCCGGTAGAGGCGGCGATCACGCCGCGCTGGCGTTGTTCTTCGCTCAGTAGGCGCAGTTTGTTACTGGCACCACGAAATTTAAAGGAACCGGTGTGCTGAAGATGATCGCATTTGAGATAAACCTCACAACCAGTGTGCTGCGAGAGCAACGGACTGTAATCCAGTGGCGTAATGCGTACCTGCGGACGCAGAATCTGATGGGCTTCCTGAATGGCATCAAATAGCGAACTCATAGGGATTCCTTATTATTTTTTAGGTAGTTGTAAACCGTTGCTCTGCCAATTCCGAGGATTTTCGCTACATAGCCCGCGGCATTTTTGCCTTTAAATCCGCCGTGCTGATAAAGCGCTTCAACTAAGGCGCGGCGGCTAGGATTATTCAGCGTTGAGAGAGAAAGCTGCTGTTGCTGCAACCACTGGTGAATAAAAGTATTGATACGTTCCTGCCAGTCATCCTGAAATAAAACTGCAGGTTGAGGCTGTAACCCGCTGTTATTGAGGAATATATCCAACGCCATTTTGGCGTTTTCAAACACGGTAATATCCAGATTGATACACAGTAACCCGATAATTTTCCCGTCATCGTCCCGCAGCACCGAGCTAATTGAACGAAGCTGACGACCATCCCAATTGCGTTTTTGATAAGGTCCCAGCAGCTTTGCACTTTGGTCGAACGCCAGCTCGCTTAAATTGGAATCCTCTCCCAATTGACGATGTGAATAGTTATTGGCGATATAAACCAGCGTCTGACTGGCCATATCGTGAATAGCGACTTCGGCATAGGGGGCAAAAAGGATCGCGATAGCATCGGCAATGGTGTGATAGCGGCTCAGCATAGGTATCTCTATTTATACTCAATCTATTTGTACTTTAAATTCTATATTAGACATTAAATTCTAAATTGGAAGCGACGAAGGTGAATAAATCGCCCGTTGGGTCGCGCGGATGGTATATCGCGGATGACGGAGTGCGGCGAATGGGGCAGGATGAGCGCTATACGGGTTATCAGCGAGAAGCGATATGAGCCATCAGGAAAAACAGTTAACTTTCGATCCTCGAGGTCATCAGCTCACCAATATCAATGTCTGGACGGCGGACAGCCAGTGGCTGGTATATGACGTCCGGCCAAACGGGGCTTCTTTCACCGGTTTAACTATTGAAAGAGTCAATTGTAATACGGGAGTGATTGAGGTTATTTATCGTGCTCAGCACGGCGCTCACGTTGGTGTAGTGACCGCCAGCCCTGATAATCCCTCTCGCTACGTATTTATCCACGGCCCGGAACATCCGGATAGCCAATGGCATTATGATTTTCATCATCGGCGCGGTGTGATTGTCAGCGAGCCGGATCGGGAGTTGGCCATTACGTTGGACGCTATGGATATCACTGCGCCTTATACTCCCGGCGCTTTGCGTGGCGGGACTCATGTCCACGTTTTTAGCCCCGACGGCTCGCGTCTGAGTTTTACCTATAACGACCATGTGCTGCATGAACGCGATCCCGCGCTGGATTTACGTAACGTCGGCGTTGCCGTGCCGTTGCATGGGGTTAATCCGCCAAAGCATCATCCTCGTGAATATGATGGCAGCCATTTCTGCGTTCTGGTCAGCCGTACCACGTCAATGCCCCGGCCAGGGAGTGATGAAATCAACCGCGCTTATGAAGAAGGCTGGATTGGCAAACAGGGCTACTTGAAAGCCGACGGCAGCCGACAACGCTGGGCGCTGGCGTTTATTGGCGATACGGTCGCGGCGGATGGTTCTAAACTGCCTGAAGTCTTTATTGTTGATTTACCGGAAAAAAACCGAGAATTCGCCCGAGCAGGTTCGAGCCCCTTGGAGGGAGATGAATACCGTCTTCCAGCGCCTCCGTTGGGGGTAAATCAACGGCGGTTGACTTATACGGAAAAACGCAGATATCCAGGGCTGGCGATCACGCCACGCCACTGGTTACGCTCCTCCCCGGACGGTAGCGCCATTGCCTGTTTGATGAGGGATGATGCGGGAATCGTACAGCTTTATCTGGTTTCTCCGCTGGGCGGCGAATCACGGCAATTGACTCATGGCGGGCACGGCGTGCAATCGGCTTTCAGTTGGAGTCCTAAGGGCGACAGAATTGCTTTTGTCAGAGATAACAGTGTGGTGTGTTGCGAAATTGGCAGCGGCCAGGTTCAGCGGCTAACTCAGCGAACCGCGGTCCCCCCATTGGGAGACGCGGTGGTCTTTTCCCCTGATGGGACGAAAGTTGCCTATATGCGGGAGGTCGACGGTTGGTCGCAGATTTTTGTGGTTGAAGCCGGCTAATTGATCATTAACCGGTAAGTCCTATATTAATCGATAAATAATAAATTCACTGAATGGGGTGAGCGCTGGCGGCCATATTTTGCGCTTCTTCCTGACGGATACGTTCTCGGGGCGAGCCGGGCGCAGGGTCGTTATCTGAACGCAGATAATCGTAAGGCAGAAATAGCGTGTCCATTACGGCAGAAAAGGGTAAATCAACGGCTAGCAGCGGGCGCAACGCCCAGCCGGTGTTGTCATCCTTGAGCATGGCGACGTTAGCCTGGGTGCCGGAATAGTAGCCCTGACTGCTACTGGTGTGAGTCATAATGCTGGAACAGCCGCTGGTAAACAGCAGGGTACAGCCAGTGACCATAGGAAGAACGGTAGCTCTTATCATATCGTTACATCTCATTTGGCAGTGTTCAGGTTGTCAGCCAACATAAAAGCGATCTCTCAGAGTTATAACATTTTGCTGTCGCTTTAATATAATAATTACACGCAGATGTGGCGGCGCTCCCAATTCAGTGTATGCGATAACTCTGTTTTTAGAGCAAAAATCTTTAGTTAAAAAAAATTTTTTCATTTTGACAGTTGAAATGAAAAAATTCGATCCCATCTTATTATCAGGCCGAGAGAGAATATGCCGTCAGGGTATTCTGGCCAAGAGTCTGTCCATTAAGGAAGACCTATTTAACCTTGCTAATGAATTTAGGAGGCAGTTGTTATGCGTAATTCAGATCTTGCTCCATTATACCGCTCTGCTATTGGTTTTGATCGTCTGTTTAACTTATTAGAAACTGGTCAGAGCCAGAATAACGGCGGCTATCCTCCGTATAATGTCGAGCTGGTAGATGAAAATAACTACCGTATTGCTATCGCCGTTGCCGGTTTTGCCGAGCAGGAACTGGAGATAGTCACTCAGGACAACCTGTTGATTGTCCGTGGTTCTCACGTAGAAGCTCCAGCACAGCGCACTTATTTATATCAAGGGATCGCGGAACGAAACTTTGAACGCAAATTCCAATTGGCTGAACACATTAAAATTAAAGGCGCCAATTTAGAGAATGGCCTGCTGTATATCGATCTGGAACGAATTGTTCCTGAAAGTATGAAACCTCGTCGGATTGAGATTAAATAAAATTTAAATAATGTGCATTAGGCACATTATTAATCAAGAGTTTGGTCTGCCGTAATCGGGGGCCAACTTGTCACGGGTTAATAACGCCTGTTTGTTATTTAACAGCAGACTTTGATTTGAAAAAAAAAGTTATTAACGCGGCCGTGGCAGCCTATTACCTCGCTTCAAAGAAGGAGTTAACACTATGCGTAATTATGATTTGTCACCTCTGCTTCGTCAGTGGATTGGTTTTGATAAATTGGCGAGCACTATGCAGGGTTCTACCGAGGCACAGGGGTTCCCTCCATATAACATCGAAAAAAGTGATGATAACCACTACCGTATCTCTCTGGCGCTGGCTGGGTTCAAGCAAAGTGAACTGGAGATCGAAGTTGAAGGCCCTCGCTTGACGGTTCGTGGTAAGCCAGCACCCGTGGAGAAACAGGTGGAATATCTGCATCAGGGTCTGATTCGTAAAGAGTTTAATCTGACCTTCACTCTGGCAGAGCACCTGAACGTCGATAACGCGCAGTTTGAAAACGGCCTGCTGCATATCGACTTGCTGCGTCAGGTTCCTGAAGCACTCCAGCCACAGCGTATTACTATCGGTCGTCCGGTAGAAGATCGCCCGGCATTGGATAACGCAGAAACCGTTCAGCAGTAATTTGCAGTGACCCAACTCGCACCGGTCTCCCTTCCGGGAGCCGGTGCAGATAATAAAAAAAGTAAAACCCTCCTCCCTAGCTTTTGGCGCCGGAAACATTCCTGTTATCCGGCGCATTTTGTGGTGCATCCCACAGTCCCTTCGTTGCCCTTCTGCCAGAATCCCTACTAATTGTAAGAATTTAAGACCGAGGTCGGTTGACCGGATTTTAAACTTAGGCAAGGAAGTGATTTATGACTGATATCGCCCTTACCGTCAGTATGTTGGCGCTGGTCGCCGTATTGGGGTTATGGATCGGTAATTGGAAGATATATGGCGTTGGGTTAGGGATTGGTGGAGTATTATTTGGCGGAATTATTGTTGGTCATTTCGCCCAAACTTATCAGGTCAGTCTCAACGGTGACATGCTTCACTTTATTCAGGAGTTTGGCCTGATTCTGTTCGTTTATACCATTGGTATTCAGGTTGGGCCGGGGTTTTTCTCTTCTCTACGAGTTTCCGGACTGCGCCTGAATGCTTTCGCCATATTAATGGTAGTGATGGGTTGTCTGGTAACGGCGGTTATCCACAAACTTTTCAACGTGCCTCTACCGATCATTCTCGGTATTTTTTCCGGTGCAGTTACCAACACTCCGGCGCTGGGCGCGGCTCAGCAGGTATTGACGGATTTAGGATCTTCTCCTCAGTTGGTTGGGCAAATGGGGATGGGATATGCCATGGCCTATCCTTTTGGTATCTGCGGGATTCTGTTGGTTATGTGGCTGATCCGGCTAGGATTTAAGATAAATGTCGATCGTGAAGCTAAAGATTTTGATAGCAGGAGCGGACAAAACCGTGAACTGCTGCAAACCATGAACGTCGCGGTACGCAATCCTAATTTGGATGGCTTGGCGATGCAGGATATTCCGCTGTTAAATAGCGATGATGTGGTGTGCTCTCGCCTGAAACGCGGTGATTTATTGATGGTACCGCTGCCTGCTACCTTAATTGAGTTAGGCGATTACCTGCATTTAGTTGGACAGCGCGAATATCTGGAAAAAGTGCGTTTAGTGCTTGGTGAAGAGGTGGATGTGGCGCTTTCCACCGCCGGCAGCGCGCTGCAATCGGCACGGATGGTGGTGACCAACGAGGCTGTTTTAGGCAAAAAAATTCGCGATTTAAACCTGAAACAGAAATACGACGTCGCTATTACTCGGTTAAACCGAGCCGGTATCGAGCTAGTCGCCAGCAACAACGCCAGCCTGCAATTCGGTGATATTTTAAATCTGGTAGGGCGACCGGAATCCATTGAGGCGGTCGCTGCGGTTATAGGTAACGCTCAACAAAAACTGCAACAAGTACAAATGTTGCCGGTATTTATCGGCGTAGGATTAGGGGTGTTACTGGGGTCAATACCGCTGTTTGTTCCCGGTTTTCCTGCGGCTTTACGCTTGGGATTGGCAGGTGGCCCACTGGTTATCGCATTGATTTTAGGGCGTATCGGTAGCATCGGTAAACTGTACTGGTTTATGCCGCCTAGCGCTAATCTGGCGCTGCGTGAGCTAGGTATAGTCCTTTTCCTGTCGGTGGTTGGGCTGAAATCAGGCGGTGATTTTATTAATACGCTGCTTTATGGCGATGGGCTGGCGTGGATTGGCTATGGCGCGATGATTACCGCGATTCCCCTGCTAACCGTCGGGATTCTGGCGCGAATTCTCACTAAAATGAATTACCTGACGCTATGCGGCATGTTGGCGGGTTCTATGACCGATCCTCCGGCGCTGGCTTTCGCCAATGGCTTACACCCAACCAGTGGTGCTGCGGCGCTGTCTTATGCCACCGTGTATCCGCTAGCAATGTTCCTAAGGATTATGTCTCCGCAGATACTGGCCGTACTGTTCTGGACGTTGTAGCGCTTTTAGGTCGCTAAATACCCCAAAGGACAACCGAGGTTGTTCTTTGGGGTTTGAGAGAGAAGTTAAGTTATTCAGCCACCTAGCGCAGTTTTGCTATGCCAGTGTTTACTATATTGATTGCTGCTCACTATACCGATAGCGAACATCGCCTTATTTCTCTCCGCGCTTCATCGTTGTTAGCGCGCTTCCTGATAAGCCAATTCCACTTCTTCTGCCAGAATCGCGACACCTTTTTCGATCTGTTCTGGGTCTGGCACGTAGTTCATCCGCATACACTGATGAGTATGAGGCCAATCATGTTCCAAACCGGGGAAGAAGTAGTGGCCGGGTACCATCAATACGCCGCGTTTCTTCAGGCGTTGATAGAGTATTTCCGTGGTAATCGGCAGGTCTTTAAACCATAACCATAGGAAAATCGCGCCTTCCGGCTTATGAATCAGACAGCGTTCGGCGGGAAGATAACGCCGAATAATTTCAAGAGTATGCTGCACGCGTTGAGAATAGAACGGACGAATTACATTGTTGGATAAGTCTAGCAGATCGCCGCGTTGAATCATTTCTGCCGCTATCGCTGGCCCCATGCTGCCCGGAGACAGGCTGATAATGCCATTCATATTCGTAATGGCGGAAATCACTTTTTCATCGGCGACAACGATGCCACAGCGAGAACCCGGCAGGCCAAGCTTTGACAGACTCATGCACAGAATAATATTCGGGTTCCACAGGGGGGTTGCGTCGCTAAAAATAATACCGGGGAAAGGCACGCCGTAGGCGTTATCGATCAGTAGCGGCACATCATGCTGCTGTGCCAGAGCATCCAAACGAATTAATTCTTCATCTGTAATGACGTTTCCGGTCGGATTAGTCGGTCGAGAGACACAAATCAGCCCGATATCATCGGTAATCTTTAGGTGATCGAAGTCGACGTGATATTTGAACTGGCCTTCCGGCAGTAGCTCAATATTCGGTTTAGTCGAAACAAACAGCCCTTCATCCAAACCGGCATCGGCGTAGCCTAAATATTCAGGTGCCAGCGGGAATAATACCCGACGCAGCGATCCGTCGGCGTGGCGGCCAGCGAATAAATTGAATAAGTAGAAAAACGCGCTTTGGCTACCGTTTGTTAGTGCAATATTCTGTGGTTCGACCTGCCAACCTAACTCATCACTCAGCATTTTTGCCAGCGCGTTTAGCAGCAGATTCTTACCCTGCGGGCCATCGTAGTTACATAGCGCCTCTGTGAGCTGTCCTTTATCCAGCATCTCCTGACATAGCCGCCGGAAGTAGGCATCCATCTCAGGAATTTGAGCCGGATTGCCACCGCCAAGCATGATAGCGCCCGGCGTGCGTAATCCTTCATTCAGGTCATCCATCAACCGTGTAATGCCCGCGTAGCGGGTAAACTTATCGCCAAAAAGTGAAAACTTCATAAATGCTGACTAATTGTTATCGGAGGTAAAGGAGCACCATACAGCCAGATAATTGCGGGTGCAACGTACCCATAATTCTACCTTGTGCGCAGATATATCAATAAAACTCGATATGTCAGGATAATAGTCTGGTTTACTGTTTTTTATCCCCCGTCCAGACAATAAGGACTTTATCGTCTAAATGCTGACGGCTAAACGCATAATAATCAGCAGTTTGTTGTGACTGTTGTATCCCGGAACCAATCGCGGGATGACGCGCGCGGAACTGGCTGATTTTTTGCCAGTGAGCCAGCAGCGCTCCTTTCGAGCCGTTCAGTTCATTCCAGTTCATATCCGAGCGAGTGCCTTGCAGCGGGTCGGAGCCGGTTGGGCCAAATTCTCGGCCACTTTCATCACCATAGAAGATCTGAATCGCTCCCGGAGCCAGCAGCAGCAAATCTCCGGCGCGCCGCTGTTTTGCTAATGATTGAGCCGCATCATCGCGAAAGAAAAGGCGAGTATCGTGAGAGGAAAGGTAGCTCAGTACGTTAAAATTCTGCAATTTTTCAGCCATTTGGCTATATGTGCTGTCAATGGTTGAGAAACAGTCCAGCGCCTGTTTAGCCTGATCCTGAAAATCAAAATTAATCATGGCATCAAAACCATTCTGATAATAATCGCTTTTCATTACGCCATGCCCCCAAGCCTCGCCGGTCATCCAAAATGGAGCATCATCCAGCGCCCGATCGGGATGAGCAGTTTTCCATTCTGCTAATGCTGACGTAGCCTGTTGTTTGAGCTGCAGCCAAGCCGCTTTTTCTACGTGTTTGGCCGTGTCGACTCGAAATCCATCAATGCCATAATCTCGAACCCATGTGCTTAACCAATGAGTAAGGTAATCCCGAGGCGTAGCTGCGGGAATTTCTCTGGCTGCCGTATCGGATTTATGGCGATAAAACAGCGGCAAACCGCTGGCCTGTGTGGATTCGGTTTTGATGTCCGGGAGGAAAGCCAGTGACATCGTCAGATCGGTAAAACCGGGTGAGTCATAATCGCCGATATCGGTGCGAACCCAGTTTTTACCCCACCAGTTATCCCAACTGGATTTATCACTGAAATTAATAAAATCGTTGAAACTATGCCAATTTTGGCCGCTGCCTGGCTTCCAGTCGGTCCAGTGCTTGCCCAGCGTTTTCTCCGCCTGTTCTGCGGATAAATACAGTGAGCCAAATTGGCCGCTCTGCATATCTGCCAGAGTGGCGTAACCCACATGATTCATCACTACATCAAATATTATGCGGATGCCGCGCTGATGAGCTTGATCCACCAGTTGGCGTAAGTCCTGTTCATCACCCATATTGGCATCGAGCCGGGTCCAATCGAGCGCGTAATAGCCGTGGTAGGCGTAGTGCGGGAAATCTCCCTTGGTGCCGCCGCCAACCCAGCCGTGAATTTGCTCCAGCGGTGAGCTAATCCACAGCGCGTTTACGCCAAGCTGCTGTAAATAATCCAGCTTCTGAGTTAATCCGGCCAAATCGCCGCCGTGGAAAGTGCCGATCTCCTGCATGCCATCGTTTCTGCGGCCATAACTATGGTCATTGGCAGGATTGCCGTTGTTAAAACGATCGGTCAATGCAAAGTAAACCGTGGCGTTTTGCCAGCTAAATGGAGCAGGCCCTTGAGTTTGCGCGAGTTCTAGCAACAACAGGCCGCCGCTTTGCTCTGCCGGTTGCAGCGTGATTTTGCCGTTTGCGACGATAACGGTTTGGCCCGAATAGAAATCACGCAGTTTTTCCCCTTCGGCAAAGGTCTGGCTGACGTCTACGGTTACGGGTTGACCGTTCCAGCGCTGGCAAATATGGGTAACGGCTTGGGATTCATCAACAACGGGCTGTTTTAAGCTCAGCGTCAGCGTTGGCGTACCGCTGCGGGTATCTATACGTGCCTGATACTGACCATCTCGAAATAGTCGCCACATGATTTCAGGCTGATTATCACAAGCCTGTAGAGAAAAGGTTTGATTGAGTTTGACGGTATCAGTTGGCTGCCAGCATTGCTTATCCTGATAAAATTTAAGCGGATATTGGCCTTTAGTTAGCGAGGCCGCGCTGCTGAAAATACCGTTGCTTTGCTCGGAAAATGCAGGGAAGCCCTGCAACGTCCAGGTGGCTAGGGCTGCGGGAGAAAATACTAACAATAAGGGCAGTGTGAGACGTTTCATGACGCGCCTTCCTGATCGTTTGATTTTGTAGGGTTTGAGGCGAGTTAAGTGTGTCAGCCGGTGGAAAAATAGCCTCATCCTCATATTGTTTTTTCAGGGAGGAGAAGGCTGGATGAGGGGGCTTTCTTATCATCAGTCGTCAAAATAACCGACTGACCTATAAGCAATTATAGGCCATTTCGGTTGATTGACGTTATTTGGGTAGCGGCTATCTCTCTTGGCTATTTTTCAATAACGAGTGGGTTAACGCAGTTTTCAGTCACCGTGCCGGTTAACGCGGCGATCAAATTATCTACGGCGCAGGCGGCCATGGCGTAGCGAGTTTCGTGAGTAGCGGAGCCAATATGCGGTAGGGCAACAACGTTATTGAGCTTCAGCAGCGGCGAGTTTTGTGACAGCGGTTCTTGCTCAAAAACGTCCAGCCCTGCGGCGTGAATAGTACCGTTTTGCAGAGCGTCTATCAGTGCTTGTTCATCGACTACCGAACCGCGCCCCGCGTTAATCAGAATGGCGCTTGACTTCATTTTTGCCAATTGTTCCGGCCCAATCATATGGAACGTCTGTTCTGTTAAAGGCAGGGTGATGCACAAGAAATCTGATTCAGCGAGTAAAGTATCCAGATCGCAACGATGGGCGTTAAAGCGTGATTCGGCTTCTGCATGGGACCGACGGCTGGTATAGAGCACAGGCATACTAAAACCGAAATGAGCGCGCTGAGCAACTGCCAGACCAATACGACCCATGCCCAAGATACCTATGGTTTTATGGTGTACATCGACGCCAAACCAGCTGGAATCAATATTATCCTGCCATTCGCCGGCTTTAACCCGTTCAGCAACTTCCACTACCCGTCGAGCGGTAGCCAGAACCAGCGCCATGATGGTATCGGCAACGGTTTCGGTTAGCACGGTTGGAGTGTGCGTCAAGACGATGCCCCGCTGATTGAGTGCCTCGACGTCGAAATTGTCATAGCCAACAGAAATCGTGGAGGCGGCGCGTAGGCGTGGGGCTTTATCGAGAAAATCCGGGTCGATTTTGCCACCAGAACCAATAATGCCTTCGGCGTTTGCCAATGCTGAAAGGAATGGTTGCGAGTTTTCCGATGTCAGGCCGTCAAAGCAGTGTAGGGTAAAATGTTGCTCTAAACGTTGGCGCAGTTCGGCAGGGAGGGGCTTATACAACACGACAGAAGGCTTCATTACACACTCCGGCTAACTAAGAATAAGTAAGTTTCAAGCTCAGCCAGCATAACAGCCATTGCCCCCTAGAGATCAAGGAGTAATGGCTGTCTGGGTATGACCAGCGTCTACGGGCTATGAGTTAGTGCAGTTCGGATGTGGCAAGAGTCGCGGTCGGCTGACGAATGGCCGCACAGCGGATTGCGGTGAAAATCGCCAGTAGCGGCGCGATGGCAAATAGAGCGAATAGCCAATATGCGGTATTGGCTGCACCGGCAACGCCACCGGGATCGTTTAAACCAGAAATATTAGCTACCAAACCTGCCAGCGCGGCGCCCAGAGCGGTAGCAAACATCTGCACCATAGTAATAGAGGCACCGGCTATGTCTTTATCTTCATCCGCTGCGACCTGTAGAATGCGCGTAAGCAAATGCGGCCAGCCAAAGCCGGTGCCAAAACCGACCAACGTCAGAGCGAGAGCGATAGGGGCGAGGGTTAGCCAATCGCCGACAGATCTGTGTGGGAGCAAAATCGCCAGAGCGATCAACCCCAGTAAAACGATAATTGGCCCGCTAATAATTGCCAAGCTTATCCCGTTTTTCTTCCAGCCAGAGCTCAGTACTTCCGCCACTGTCCAGCCTGCGGCCATTGTGGCGGCCAGATAGCCGGAAACCAGCGGCGATTGGCCATGAAGAGTCTGTAAGAAGTAGGGCACAAAAATCTCACTGGTTATGGTAAGCGCCAGTAACGACATAGTGATGTACAAAGCCGCTAACGGCGAACCTAGACGCAGTGCGCCCTGCGGTAATAAACGAATGGTGGAGCGGCGCTCGATGCGGATCATCAATGTGAGTAGCAGGGCAGCGACGGTAATGCCTGCAGCGCTATAGCGCAAATCGGTGGCAATACTGCTGGCGGAAACGGTTAGTACAATAGTCGTCAACAGTATCAGTTGGATTATCGGTAGGGATGAGGACGGTTCGGTACGTTTTGTTCCCGCCGGTAGAATTCTCCAGGTGAATATTGCAAACAGCAGTGTAGCCGGCAGCAATAGCCAAAACGCTAAACGCCAGGCCCCCATTTCCGCAAACACGCCGCCTATTGCCGGGCCAATCAACGTAGCTACGCCCCACATTCCGGAAATTAGCGCCATCGCCCGTGGCCATAGAGATTGCGGGAAGACCAGATTGATCATGGCGTAGGAGAGAGCGAACAGAAAACCGCCGCCAAGTCCTTGAACTGCGCGGCCTACCAGCATCATCGGCATAGTTGGCGCAATAGCGCACAGCAGGCTGCCGAGCATAAAGGCCGAAGCGGCTAAGCTATAGGCCGCGCGTGGGCCATAGCGACTTAACAGGCGAGCGGAGAGCGCCGAGCCAAGAATCGACGTAGTAACAAAGAGCGTGGTATTCCAGGCATAGAGATTAAGCCCGCCAATATCCAGCACCACTGAAGGTAGAATGGTTGTCACGATATAAATATTAATGGCGTGTAACGCGACACCCGCCGACAGCGCAAAGGCAAAAACCGCATTTTCCCCGGAGAATAGATCGCTCCAGCGGCTCGCATCATTCATTAGCACAGTGGTTATCCTAACCAGTACGACTGGTTGTTGAGTAAGATTTGATGATAGACTGAGTTAAACAAGCGTTAACTTGGAATAACTGTGGCCGTGCAGGGTTAATAAGTCAAGTATATGCTTGGTAAATGCCAATGTGTTTTTAATATCGGGAGTAATATGAATACCACCGACCATGGGGTAATAAGCACGCAATCCGTCTCCGAGCGCTTGCTGATGCTGCTGAAAACCCGCGGCCCACTACAGGCAACGGATGCGGGCAAGATCCTTGGAACCACCGGGGAAGCGGCGCGTCAGCAGTTCGTCAAGCTGGCCAAAGAAGGTCTGGTGATTGCGGTCGCACAGGCTAAAGGCGTCGGACGGCCGATTCAACTATGGCAATTAACCGATGCTGGCCACGCGCGATTTCCCGATGCTCACGGCGAATTAACCGTGCAATTACTGCGTATGGTTCGCACTAAGTTAGGTGAAGATGCCCTTAATTTGCTGATTGATACCCGCGAACAGGAAACCCGCGATCAATACTTTCAGGCTATGAAAGGAGCCAGTAATATTGGTGAACGGGTGGAGCGCCTGGTGGCTATTCGTACGCGCGAAGGCTATATGGCCGAATGGGAAATGCAGGAAGATGGCTCTATCTTACTGATTGAAAACCATTGCCCGATTTGCGCCGCTGCGACCAGTTGTCAGGGCTTTTGTCGCGCGGAGTTAGAGGTTTTCCAGCAGGCTTTACAAGTACCGGTTGAGCGTACTGAGCATATTTTATCTGGCTCCCGCCGCTGTGTTTATCGAATTGTGACGAGCCAAAAGTGACGGACTAAAGCTGTGTCGAGCCGCGTATCACCAGTTCGCCAGAAAACATGATATCAGCCGGAGGTTCATCACTCCCCTGCATGCGTTTCACTAATTGTTCGAGTGCGGCGTAACCTATTTGATAAGTAGGCTGCTTAAGTGTGGTAATCCCTACGCCAGCCAGTTCCGCCCAAGGTAACTCATCAAATCCGAGCAGGCCAATATCGATGCCCCACTGAATATTATTGTGGCGTAAGGTGCGTGCCAGTTGCAGCGTTAGGCTGCCGTTGGCCACTAAAATGGCACGGCGTTTATCCCCATGTTTCTGGTTGAACTGGTCGACAATGTTATTGATTCGCTGACTATCTTCCAGCGTGACTTCAGCGTGTTCCGACGCTCGCTCAGGATGCACCGCCATCGCTGCTTTGAACGCCATCAGACGATCTCGGCGGGTATTGACCAGCCCCAAAGGCTCGCTAAGAAATAAAATAGACTGATAGTTTTGCTCGACTAAATGATTGGTAGCCATGATTGCCGCTTCGGCATTATTCAAGCCAATCATGTCGCAGGAGAAACCGGCGATCTTCCTATCGATCAACACCATCGGCAGGCGCGACTGTTGCAGCATCGACAGCGCCTCTTCCCGCATTCCAACGGCATTAACCACAATCCCTTCCACCTGATAACTGCCCAACAGTTGCAGATAATGCTGCTCTTGTTCGACCTGATTGTTGGTATTGCACATCAGCAGGGTAAAGCCATGAGCACGGCAAGCGGCTTCAATACCACGCATAACGTCAATAGAATAAGGGTTGGTGATATCCGCCAAAATCAGGCCGATCAATCGGGTTCGCCCCCTTTTCAGGCTGCGGGCAACCTGACTAGGTCGATAATTTAGTTTGGCGATAGCTTCTTCAATACGCAGTTTTAATCGATCGGACAGCAGGTTATGTTCGCCATTCAAATAGCGAGAGACGCTAGTCTTGCCAGTTTTAGCACTCTTAGCGACATCATTGATGGTTGCTCGCCCAGATGGGCGCGGTCCTTTCGTACTGCTCACGGTTTAGTCCTGGAAGGGTAACTGGCGGCAGATTATCACAAATACCCGTCATCTTTCACGCCGTGGCGGTGTTGGCTTCCCTCACTCGCCCGAGTCACTTGGTGGACTAAGCTCTTGGCGACTCTTTCGGTTGCCGCCTTGCCACAAAGTGAAATCCATAGGGTAGTGATATAGATTATCTTTGCGCGGTGGCGGTGTTTATCGGGGATGTTCTGGGGCGAGAAAGATTTGGGGGTGAAGGGGGGACGGCCAGAAAGTGATGAGCCGTCACCCTTTTTGTCATTTACAGCGGGCTAAGTGTGATCTCGACTCGACGGTTTTGTGCTTTACCCGCCGCAGTGCTATTGGTTGCCACTGGGTTATCCGGGCCTGCGCCAATGGTACGAATACGGTTAGCCGCTACGCCCTGAGTGATCAATGCGCTGCCTACGCTGTCGGCACGTTGCTGGGACAACTTCATATTGTGAGCGCGAGCGCCGGTACTATCGGTATAACCGATAACATTGACCGCCGTTTTTTCGTACTCCTTCAATACCATAGCCACGCCAGTCAGGGTATTGGCACCTGCTGGTTTCAAATTACTGCTATCAGTGTCGAAGGTAACGTTATTTGGCATATTCAGTACGATATTGTCACCCTGACGAGTGACACTTACGCCGGTTCCACGCATTTTGTCACGCAGTTTGGCTTCCTGAACATCCATGTAGTAACCGGCACCACCACCCAGTGCTGCGCCTGCCGCTGCGCCAATCAGTGCGCCTTTGCCGCGATCTTTTTTGGAGGAAGATAAAACCCCCACGCCAGCGCCCACTAAGGCTCCGATACCGGCACCGTAGCCAGACTTTCCAGCTTGAGATTCGCCGGTATAAGGGTTAGTGGTACAGGCCGAAAGAGTCAAAGTTGCGCAGAGTGCAGCAACAATGGCAAGTGTGCGTTTTTGCATGTGATGTCCTTAAATGTGTTTATCAACGTGGATTTCGTAAAGAAATTATCCACCGTCGCTAAAACCTGAAGCAAGCTCCCGCTAAGGGTTCGGAAGCTGAAAATGATGGGCATCGTTATCCGGTAAAACGTCGCAGAATACTATTGAGAAAACTCTGATAGTGCCGCGCAATGTGGTTTTTTGGCCGGTTTATCGTCAAAGAGCGCACGAAAAGTCTGTTGATCAAATATTGAAATGGTTGTCCGCCCAGAATAAGAAATTATCAGGGCGGAGAGCCGGTGGCTAAAGATCGCTATTAGGTGTTGGCGTGATGCTATGGGGTTTGTCAGGGATAAAACTGAAGCCAAGGCGCTTTTTCACAATAGCGGAAGGCGTTGAAATGACATGTGAACTAAGCGTTTGAACGCCATCGGCAATCAGTTGCTGAATAAGTTGATGCAGAGCAGCCGTGCCAGCGCGGCGAACGGTACCTTCATTATTGGGGGTTAAAACGTAGGCCGGGTGAGTCAACGTAGCAATAATATTCGCTTGTATGATGCTTGCGTCTTCATCGGGATCAGAAAAACGAGATACCGCGCTCACATTAATAATTTGGTTATTAAATCGGACTACTGCAATCAGGTTATTTTCGTCAAAGTACCGCAAGGTACTGCGCAGCAGAGTGCTGGTGGACTGCCCGGCGAAGCGTGCCGTATCTATTTGCGTGGGGAAATTCCCGTATTTATTGCAATACACTCTTTTTTCGATATAAGCATTTCGCCATAGCTGGATTGTTTCCATCAATTCATATCGTTGTTGGCGAGTCTCAGCAAAAGTACCTCGGATTATTTCGATATCAAAACCTTGCGCTGGCTCTACCCATAATCCATTTTGTAAAATCAGCGGTTGCGTATGTTGAGGAATATAGGCGGAGAGAGTTAACTGATAAGTACCGAGCGGCAATTCCTGAGCCGCTAA
>NZ_CP010029.1:1811639-1813484 GCF_001656035.1 Yersinia entomophaga | reverse complement strand
TTCGGCTATCGCGGGAAGGGCTGTGTTTAATATTGTTGCGTCCAGCGCCTGCATAAAGAAAGCCATGGCGGCAATCCAGGGTAAGCCGGCCATGCTACGAGCAGATTTAATCATTCTATTTCCTGATGGAATTCGTTATTAACAATCCTCTCTTCTATATATAGATAACATGTGATTACACACTCCGTCAGTTTTTGTCTTGTAATAATACCTGACAGGCAATGCAGGCACCCTGACTGTCGCTGGCAAGGATGGTATCAACGATAGATTGGTGGTGTTGCAGCTTTATCACTTCATCGCCGGTAATAGCACGGAAGTAGCTGTGATATACCGAACTGAACAAATTGGCGAACGAAGTCAGGAAGGGATTACCACTGGCTTCGTAGATCAGTTGATGAAATTGGGTATCCACCTGAATCCAGCGTTCACGATCAAATTCACGGTGCAGCGCCTGCATTTCTGCCATCAATATAGCCAATTGCTGTTTTTGCGCAGGATTAGCGTTAACCGCGGCCAAAGCGCAGGCCTGTGGCTCTAACGCGGTTCGTACCAAAATAAAGTGCTGCATCACCTGATCGAAGTTTTCACGGGTCATCCACCAGGTGAGTAACTCCTGATCGAGAAAATTCCAGTTGGACTGCGGCATAATGCGCGTACCAATCCGTGGCCGTGGCAACAACATCCCTTTCGCCGCTAACATTTTAACCGCTTCACGTACTGCAGTGCGGCTTACGCCGAACTGTTCGCCTAGTTCTATCTCTCCGGGCAGTATAGAACCGGCTATATATTCGCCCGCCAGGATACGCTGGCCAATCTTTTCAGCTAATAAATAGGAAAGGTTGCGTTGGGCGGCTTGTTGTTGGGCGTTAAATTGCATGGTGATTTGTCCTGGCTAACTTCTTATCCTTCTATTTTACTCTACTGTTTCACTCTGGTATTGGCTGTTTAACTGAAAAGTAGTAGAAAAGTTATCCATTTCCGCACTTTTTGATGAAAAAAAGCCGGTTGGAAAATTATTTGAAATTAGGGGTTGCAGCCTGTCAGGAACTCCCTATAATGCGCCTCCACTGACCGGGAACAACGAAACAAACTTCGCCGGGTCAGGAAGTGTTAAGCAGGCGGAAACGCCGGTTCTTAAAACGAAAGTTGAAAAGAAAAGCTTGACACTTCAGCGGGAAAGCGTATTATCTGCCTCCCGCGTTACCGTAAGATTCGCCGCAAGCGAACGGGTAACGAACGCTCTTTAACAATTTATCAGACAATCTGTGTGGGCACTCGCAAGACGATATCAAAGCCTGTTTCGGCAGGCAGAAGAAATATCAAGTCTTGAAGAGTGACCAAAGCAGTAAACATTTGAACTTCGGTTCGAATGCATATTTGCAGAAAGTAATCTTTGAGCATCGCTACTTCGGTAGCAAATCAAACAAATCTTAAATTGAAGAGTTTGATCATGGCTCAGATTGAACGCTGGCGGCAGGCCTAACACATGCAAGTCGAGCGGCAGCGGAAAGTAGCTTGCTACTTTGCCGGCGAGCGGCGGACGGGTGAGTAATGTCTGGGAAACTGCCTGATGGAGGGGGATAACTACTGGAAACGGTAGCTAATACCGCATAACCTCGCAAGAGCAAAGTGGGGGACCTTAKGGCCTCACGCCATCGGATGTGCCCAGATGGGATTAGCTAGTAGGTGGGGTAATGGCTCACCTAGGCGACGATCCCTAKCTGGTCTGAGAGGATGACCAGCCACACTGGAACTGARACACGGTCCAGACTTCTACGGAAGGCAGCAGTGGGAATATTKCACAATGGGCGCAAGNCTGATGCAGNCATGNCGCGTGTGTGAAGA
>NZ_CP010029.1:1713680-1811609 GCF_001656035.1 Yersinia entomophaga | reverse complement strand
CTGGGTGTGTAAGTGCAGCGATGCATGAGCTAACCAGTACTAATGATCCGTGAGGCTTAACCTTACAACACCGAAGGTGTTTTAGAGAGCGTTTTGATTTTCAGCATTGTTAACAGATTGGATTGACTGGCTGTGTGATGTAAATCACGTGGCGGGTTGATTAAAACAGAATTTGCCTGGCGGCAATAGCGCGGTGGTCCCACCTGATCCCATGCCGAACTCAGAAGTGAAACGCCGTAGCGCCGATGGTAGTGTGGGGTCTCCCCATGCGAGAGTAGGACACTGCCAGGCATCAAATCAAGCCAAGACCCCATGCCAAAAGCGTGGGGTTTTTGCTATGGAAAAAAGACAGACGCGAGGCGGATAAAAGTCATTGCCGCCCTCGAACCGAGCCTCCTGCGATTGCGGGGGGCTTTTTGCGTTTAAGGGCATGGGAACCCCCGGGAATGCCGGGCGTTGAAGGCGTATATGGCGATTTTCATTCCATAGGGGGCGGCTTATCCGGTAAATTGCGCCGCCGTTGACGTTTTCAGGCAGTAAATTCGCAGCATTTTCAGGCAGATACAGTCACTCACCGGGCTTATATTTTATTAAAAAGCCATGTAACCAACGAACCAGGTCGGTTTTATCGGAAACTCATCCCCATTAACGGGTATTCACACTCGGCGGTAGCTCAAGAGCCAGGCTTGCATCCGGTGGGGCGTAAGGGGATAAAACGTGTCGCCAGTCGGGATGCTGAGGCCTCTGATACACTACCGGCCTCACTGCGAAGAGTAACAGACAGAAGATTTTTAACTGCTGGTTAAAACTCTGGCGGTGACTGACGAGTCAGGCTACATACCAAATAACCTTTTTTATCATCTAGATTGTTGTGTTGTTAACTTGCAATGAGGGTGATTTTGCCGAAGTTTTAGGCAATGTGATGCAACCCTACCCCAAATTAGCCCAGTTATCAGGGTGTTATAAGATGCTATTAACGGTGTGAATAAGTGGCTGTTTGAAAAGTGGTTTTAGCGGCAAGAGTGTGGGCTGTCAGGCGCAAGCGTCCTGTTGAAAAGTCAGCTAAGTCATCATCTTCGAGCCAACCTAATGGCGTGACCAGCTTTATACTATCAGCAGCAGTTAAGACTGACTTTTCAGCCAGGAACAGATGAAATCAGCAATATGATAGGGTTGATTAATATCCAATTGCGGTAAATCTGTAGGTGCCGGTTCATCGCTTGCTAGCGCAATAACATGCTTATCGATTACTCCGGTAAAAGGTTTTCCTACAGCCGCTCGATATAGGGCGATCTTATTGATAGGCTCATGTTTGAACCCCTCGACCAATACGAGATCGATACTGTTTGCATCCAATCGGCTTGCTAAATATTGGAGATCCAATGACGGATTATCTGGCGTTTCAGTCATTAGCGCCCAACGTTTATCACTAGCAACTAATGTCTGGTCTGCACCGGCTTTCCGTAGCTCATAGCTATCTTTACCTGGCGTATCGACATCCATATTATGATGAGTATGCTTAATTAGCCCTACCCGAACGCCACGCTGTCGTAATAGGGGAATAAGTTGCTTCAGTAATGTCGTTTTCCCTGTGCCGCTGTATGCCGCTATTCCTAGGAGTGGGGGAATTGGCTTGCTCATTGTCTTTCTGTATTCCTTTCTTCCCATAACGCACAGTCTTCAGGCGTATTTAAATTACAAAACATCTCTGCTGATTCATTAAATATAACCCGTTGAGCATGAATATTTTGGAGTAAGACCATTAGTTTTCTTTCTCCATTTGCCAGATAGTTCTCTAATGTTGTTATCAGGCTTTTATGCAGTAAAACCAGCGTTGGATGATCTCTTTCACCATCGTTCACATAAGCGGCCAGCGTGTTATTTCGGCCCTGCCAAAGTTTCTCAACCATATTTGATGGAATATCTGGGACATCGCAAGGCACAAAAATGCACCATTCAGTCGCGGCTATATTTAATCCTGCTAGCATTCCCGCCAAAGGGCCGGAAAAGTCGTCAGTGATATCGCTAAAAACTGGAATCCCGGATTTCTCATAGCAAGAGATATTGCGGTTAGTATTAATCAGTAAATGCTTAACCTGAGGAGCCAATTTATCTGCGACATGCTGGTACAGCAATTTTCCGCTCAGTTGAAGCAATCCCTTATCTTCCCCCCCCATTCGAGTTGAGCGCCCTCCTGCGAGAATTATTCCGGTAATCATTGGCTGCATTGGCCGACCTTATTACAATAAGCGATTCAGGAATTGTATAACTAAACCAGTGACGGAGTAAGGATTTACCTTTATTGACAGTTAGGTCTCTTTCACTACCTGGCTAACCCTGCTACTTTGTCTTCATATTTTCAAATAGGATAGTTTTTCTATGAAATGTCATCGCGTAAATGAACTGATTGAACTTTTACATCCGGCCTGGCAACAAGAACCCGATCTGAATCTCATTCAGTTCCTGCAAAAGCTGGCAATAGAAGCGGGTTTTAAAGGCGATTTTTCAGATTTGACGGACGATATTCTCATTTATCATCTGAAGATGCGAGGTTCTGCCGCTACAGAAACCATTCCAGGTTTGAAAAAAGACTATGAAGAAGATTTCAAAACGGCGTTGTTACGGGCTCGTGGCATCATTAAAGATTAGTCATGGCAATGAATGCCGACGTTTTTTGAATGATGTTATCTTCTGCTATCAATAGATCACCGTGAATAACTGATGCCTAAAAATGCTGTTCTAAATAACTCTGCTTTTAATTTTCAGTCATTGTCTCCAGACCTGATCATGGATGCCCTTGAAGGCGTCGGATTGCGAGTGGATTCAGGTTTAACGGCGTTAAACAGCTATGAAAACCGGGTTTATCAGTTTATGGATGAAGACCGGAAGCGTTATGTCGTGAAATTTTATCGACCTGAGCGCTGGAATGCCGCCCAAATTGAGGAAGAGCACCGTTTTTCTCTCGATCTAGCGGAAGCAGAAATTCCGGCCGTAGCGCCTTTAGCGCTGAATGGCCAGACTTTGCATACCCACTGCGGTTTTTTCTTTGTTGTATTCCCCAGCGTGGGCGGGCGTCAGTATGAGATCGATAATCTGGATCAATTAGAGTGGGTCGGGCGCTTTCTCGGGCGAATACATCGGGTTGGTAGCAAAAGCCGGTTTATAACCCGACCAACGATGAGCGTTGAAGAATATCTGACTGAACCGCGAAGCCTGCTGGCAGACTGTGAGTTGGTTCCAACCAAGCAGAAAGATAAGTTTTTAGCTGCAACAGATTTGCTTATTGATACTATCAAACAGTACTGGCGTACTGACTGGCAGCCTATTCGTCTGCATGGAGACTGTCACCCAGGTAATATTCTTTGGCGTGACGGCCCATTTTTTGTTGATTTGGATGACTCGCGTAATGGCCCGGCAGTGCAGGATCTCTGGATGTTATTACATGGAGAACGTAGCGAGCAGCTTATTCAGTTGGATATATTGCTGGAGGCTTATGGCGAATTTGCAGATTTTGATCAGCGGGAATTAACGTTGATCGAACCTTTACGCGCTATGCGTATGGTTTATTACCTGGCTTGGGTCGTCAGACGTTGGCAAGATCCAGCTTTTCCTAAAAGTTTTCCGTGGATGGCGGAGCCTGATTTTTGGTTACAGCAGACTTCGGTATTTGCAGAGCAGGTTAAGTTGTTGCAGGCACCCCCTCTACAGCTGATTCCAATGTATTGATGTTAAGATAATGGAGATTTTTATTGTATGAATAAAGTATGGCTTGCATTAGTGGGTATGGTGATGGCATTTAGTGCCTCAGCAGCACAATTTTCTGATGGTTCCCAATATGTGACTTTAGATAAACCGGCAACAGGCGAGCCGCAGGTTTTGGAGTTCTTCTCATTCTATTGCCCACATTGCTATCAGTTTGAAGAGATATATAAAGTGCCTGAAACAGTGAAGAAGTCACTGCCAGAAGGCACTAAAATGACTCGTTATCATGTAGACTTTTTGGGGCCTCTAGGTAAAGAGTTAACTCAGGCATGGGCTGTTGCCTTGGCATTGGGTGTAGAAGATAAAATTACTCCATTGATGTTTGAAGGTGTGCAGAAAACTCAGGTTGTTCAGACTCCATCTGATATTCGTAATGTGTTTATCAAAGCCGGTGTTCCTGCAGAAGAGTATGATAGTGCTATCAATAGCTTCGTCGTTAAATCATTGGTCGCGCAACAACAAAAAGCGGCTGAAGACCTCGGATTACGCGGCGTTCCTGCTATGTTCGTGAATGGTAAATACCAAATCAAAAACGACGGTATTGATACCTCTTCACAAGAAGCCTACGCTAAACAATATTCTGATGTCGTTAACTTTTTGATTAAACAAAAGTAATGATAATTCAGTGATAATAAACCGGCTTCGGCCGGTTTATTACCTTAAAAAAACACTATGATAAACATGGAATAAATTTGTATTATCAATATAAAGTGACAACGTTTAATTAACTAGGCTGGAATAAAATGACGATTTTCCTTCATTGAATATTCAATTGATTCAATTAGTTTAAGAAAATTCCTAAAAACCAATCTATCGATTATAGAAATATCGCTTAAGCATTTTACAGTAAGGTGTTTTAATTTATACCAGCGTCACATCCATAGGGCCTGAAAAGCTATCCACCGTTTTTAAAATTTTGATATCCAATATTCTCCGCCAGGAAAATACACCAATATTAATTCCCTATATAAAAAGTTCAATTAACTAATATCCACAATTACGATAAAAATTTCATGACGATAATTGTGAATGTAGATTATTTTAACTCAATGATTTATATGTATTTTAATAATACTCTCGATGGGTAATGTTATTAAAATAGATCCTCTTTACTCTTTTACTCACAAAGTTATCCACAGAACGGATCGGTTCGATCATGCAGCGATCGCTCACGAAAATCACACAAGAAAGGCCGCTAAGATTCGTCTCTTGCTGTCAGCTATGGCATTCTTAGCACCAGACTCAGCAATTAAAGATGAAGACACCTTATGGCACAAATCGCAGAAAACCCCTTAATCCTGGTTGACGGCTCCTCTTACCTCTATCGCGCCTACCATGCATTTCCTCCACTGACCAACGCCAGCGGGGAACCAACAGGTGCGATGTATGGCGTGCTTAACATGCTGCGCAGCCTGCTGCTACAGTACCATCCAAGCCATGTTGCGGTAGTTTTTGATGCCAAAGGTAAAACCTTCCGTGATGAGCTATTTGCTGAATATAAATCTCACCGCCCGCCGATGCCTGATGATTTGCGCTCGCAGATTGAGCCGTTACACCAAATGGTGAAAGCGATGGGGCTGCCGCTGTTAGCGGTTTCTGGCGTTGAGGCTGATGACGTGATTGGCACTTTGGCGCAGGAAGCCGAGAAAGCCGGCCACTCAGTATTAATCAGCACCGGTGATAAAGATATGGCGCAGTTAGTCACGCCAAATATCACCCTGATCAATACCATGAACAACACCATCCTTGGTCCAGAAGAAGTATGCGAAAAATATGGCATACCTCCAGAACTGATCATCGATTTTCTGGCGCTGATGGGGGACGCGTCGGATAACATTCCTGGCGTGCCGGGCGTGGGAGAAAAGACCGCGCAGGCGTTATTACAAGGCTTAGGTGGGTTGGATACGCTTTATAGCAATCTGGATAAAATCGCGACCCTGACTTTCCGCGGCGCGAAAACCATGGCTGCCAAGCTGGAACAGAACAAAGACGTTGCCTACCTCTCTTATAAACTGGCTACGATTAAAACTGATGTTGAGCTGGATGTGACTTGTAGCGAGTTGACGGTTTCGGCTCCCGATGTCGATCAGCTGCATACATTATTTGGGCGTTATGAATTCAAACGCTGGCTGGTTGATTTAGAAGGCGGAAAGTGGCTGGAGGGCAATAAACCGCGCCCGACGGGGACGGGTAAGAGTGATAGTAAAGCTGCCGCCGCTGTAGATATTGCTGCTCCGATTGCTGAGGTGACGGCACAGCTTTCACAAGAAAACTACCAGACCATTTTGGATGAAGAAACTTTCTTCGATTGGTTTGAGCGGCTGAAAAAGGCTGATGTCTTTGCTTTTGATACAGAAACTGACGGTTTAGACACTTTGACTGCCAATCTCATCGGGCTTTCTTTCGCTATTGCTCCCGGTGAAGCGGCTTATCTGCCCGTAGCTCATGATTATCTGGACGCGCCAGCGCAGCTGGATCGTGATTGGGTATTGGCACACCTTAAACCGCTGCTGGAAGACGCGAAATCGCATAAAGTCGGGCAGAACCTGAAGTTCGATAAAAGCCTGCTGGCTCGTTATGATATCGATCTGCGTGGCATCGAATTTGACACCATGCTGGAATCTTATGTGTTGAATAGCGTTGCTGGCCGCCATGATATGGATAGCCTGTCTGAGCGTTATCTCAATCATAAAACCATTACTTTTGAAGAAATTGCCGGAAAAGGTAAGAACCAGCTGACTTTCAACCAGATTGCACTGGAACAGGCTTCGCCTTATGCGGCAGAAGATGCGGATGTGACTCTGCAATTGCATTTAGCCATGTGGCCGAAGCTACAGGAAAGCGAAGGTTTACTGCGTATTTTCCGAGAAATTGAAATGCCGCTGCTGCCGGTTTTGTCGCATATAGAACGCACCGGCGTGTTAATCGACCAATCTATTCTTTCTACGCATTCTCAAGAATTAACCATTCGTTTGGCTGAATTGGAGAAACAGGCGCACGAATTGGCAGGCGAACCTTTTAATCTGGCGTCGCCGAAGCAGCTACAGGCCATTTTGTATGAAAAGCAGAAACTGCCCATTTTGAAAAAAACGCCGGGCGGCGCGCCGTCCACCAATGAGGAAGTGTTGGCAGAACTGGCGCTGGATTACCCGCTGCCGAAGGTTATTCTCGAATATCGTGGCCTGGCCAAGCTGAAAAGTACCTATACCGATAAGTTACCTTTAATGATTAACCCGGTTTCCGGGCGAGTACATACTTCATATCATCAGGCGGTAACGGCTACCGGCCGTTTATCTTCTCGCGATCCTAACCTGCAAAACATTCCTGTAAGAAATGAGGAAGGTCGACGAATTCGTCAGGCATTTATCGCACCAACCGATTACAGCATTCTGGCTGCCGATTATTCTCAAATCGAACTGAGAATTATGGCGCATCTTTCACAGGATAAAGGCCTGCTGGCGGCTTTTGCTGCGGGTAAAGATATTCACCGGGCAACGGCGGCAGAAGTCTTTGGCGTGGCGCTGGAAAATGTAACCTCAGAGCAGCGCCGTAGCGCGAAGGCGATTAACTTTGGTTTGATTTACGGTATGAGCGCCTTTGGTTTGGCGCGTCAGCTGAATATTCCGCGTGGGGAAGCTCAACGTTACATGGATCTGTATTTTGAGCGTTATCCGGGGGTGCTGGAATATATGGAAAGAACGCGTAAACAAGCGGCCGAGCAAGGTTATGTGACCACTCTGGATGGGCGCCGCTTGTACCTGCCCGATATTAACTCCCGTAATGCCACTCGTCGTAAAGCTGCGGAGCGTGAAGCGATTAATGCGCCTATGCAAGGCACCGCTGCCGATATTATTAAGCGAGCAATGATTGCAGTAGATAACTGGTTACAACAGCAGGAAGAGCCTCTAGTTCGTGTGATCATGCAGGTACACGATGAGTTGGTGTTTGAAGTGCATGAAAGCGTGCTGGAAAGTGCCACTCAGAAGATTCGCGATCTGATGGAACAGAGCATGGAATTGGACGTGCCGTTGAAGGTTGATGTCGGCGTGGGTAAGAATTGGGATCAGGCTCACTAAGTGGCGATTATTAAAGCGTTTTATGTAATTAAGCTACATTAGGTGCCGATTATGCTCGGTTCCTCACCGCTGAATCGTGCCAATTTGTGTAACTATACAACAAAAAATTCTTTTGCCCTGCGAAAAAATGATGTAGAGTTACAGATGTAGGGTACAGAGGTAAGATGTTCTATCTTTCAGACCTTTTACTTCACGTAATCGGATTTGGCTGAATATTTTAGCCGCCCCAGTCATTTATTGACTGGGGCGTTTTTTATGGGCGCAATCCGGCCATTGGCCGATTTATTCAGCGTTAGAATGCAATTTGGGGAAGAAACAGGGACGCGGGGTTAAGTCTGGGAAGCAATACCGGGCAACAACCAGAGGCTGCCGCCCGTAGAGTGGAGGATTAAGAGATAAACCGGTTAATCACAGTGCGGAATCTTGCTTACTCGCCGTCGTCTTCCAGTTCTTCCATCACTTCCGGCGGAATTTCGCTGAACCAGGTGTCCAGTTTTTCCCGCAGTTTATCAACGCCAATTTTTTTCAGTGAAGAGAACGCTTCGACCTGAATATCACCCATGAAAGGAATAATGGCTTCGCGAACCATATTCAACTGGGCTTTACGCGCACCGGAAGCCAATTTATCGGCTTTGGTCAGTAACAGCATCACTGGCGTACCTACAGCAACGGCCCAGGTAATCATTTGCTGATCCAGATCTTTCAATGGATGGCGAATATCCATCAACACAACCAGCCCTTTCAGGCAGTTACGCTTCTGTAAATATTCACCCAGCGCGCGCTGCCATTTGATTTTCATTTCTTCAGGTACTTCTGCGTAACCGTAACCCGGTAAATCCACCAGACGGATACCATCGGTCACTTCAAACAGGTTGATCAACTGAGTACGTCCCGGCGTTTTACTGGTACGTGCCAGACTTTTTTGGTTGGTCAATGTGTTAAGCGCGCTGGACTTACCCGCATTGGAACGGCCCGCAAATGCGACCTCAATGCCTTCGTCGCGCGGAAGATGGCGAATATCCGGAGCACTGATGACGAAATGGGTCATATGATAGTTATAGTTTTTAATGGTCAAAATTTTTCGTCTCCGTAAGAGATAGCTAACATGGGGGGATTATAACTACATCGGCGGGAAAGCGGGGGGTTTATCTCGATTAACTCAGTATGCGAGAAAAATGGCTCTGGAACTTGATGTTTTGTAAGCGATTGCCCATTTTTTGCTGCGGCGATGTCTTATTTTTTAAGTATTGTTAAGAAATCTTGCTTTAAAAACAATCTATTATCAATACGGTGATAATTGAACCAGTCCGCATTGGTGTAAGTGTCTTGAGTAAAAACAACGGGCTAGTAAAGTTATCGCCGGTACTGGGATGTACCAAAAGGAAATTATCAGCGACTCGGGATGGGTTGTTGTCTCAGGGAATCGAAAGGAATCAGCAGAGATTAAGGACGATGACCCACGGATGAGTCAGGATGGTGACTTTCAAGTCGGCAAGGAAGAACGAGTAAATGCCAGGATCGGGCGGAGCAAAGGAAGGCTGCAAGGAGCGGTAAATTTTACGGACAGACCGACATGGAGTGTCGTGTAGTCAAGGGATAAACAGGGAAGTTGGATAAGCGCACGGATTGCGCTGTAAGGATATCCTTCCGCAGAAGGTGCGAAAAAAGGCGACAGGGCAACCTGCCGCCTTTTTTCTTTGTCTGCTTTCTGCTAGATTCCGCCGCAATCCTATACTAAATCCAATCCTATATTTATTTACCTAATTTAAGAGCACAGGTTATGAACCAGCCAACGAAAGCACCGCGCGGCAAAACCGCAACACCAAAGCGTAATAAAAAGACACGCGTAGAGCTTGATCTTGAAGCTCGCGAACGTAAACGTCAGAAAAGACACAGCGGTAATCGCTCAGGTGCGAGAACCAACGTAGAGGCCAACAACAAGAAAGGCCAGACTCAGGTTCAGGAAAAAGATCCGCGTATCGGCAGTAAAGTGCCTGTACCGCTGGTGGTTGAAGGCAAAGTTAAAGCTAAGCCTGCTGCGCCTAAGCCTGTAGCCAAACCACGTCTGACACCGGAAGAAGAGCTGGCTAAGCTGGAAAATGACGAACGCCTGGATGCATTACTGGATCGTCTGGATAATGACGAAGTATTGAGCAAAGAAGATCAGGCTTATGTCGATCTGACGTTGGATCGCATCGACGCATTGATGGAACAGCTGGGTATTGAACTTGGTGATGACGAAGATGATGAAAAGCCTGAAGAGAAGCAGGAAGATATCTTACAGTTACTGAAACGCGGTAATAAAGACGCATTCTAAGCTATGAATTGGGTGATCCCGACGATAACCCTACTACTTACATGTTATCTAGTGTGGTTATTGGGTAAACTATGGCGGCTGTCGCAGCGGAAATCCCGCCTGCGCAGCGCTTCCGCGGCCAGACAACGTAAACAATCGCCTTTTAACCGGCCCGGTAGAAAAAAATATCGGAAGGAATGAACAATGTCTGAGAACGCTGTTGTTTGGGATCTGGCCCTAATTCAAAAATATAACTATTCAGGTCCACGTTATACCTCATATCCCACCGCCCTTGAGTTTAGCGAATCTTATGATGATGCGGCTTATGAACGGGCGGTTGGCCGTTACCCTGAGCGACCGCTTTCGCTGTATGTCCACATCCCGTTTTGTCATAAGCTTTGCTACTTTTGCGGCTGTAATAAGCTGGTTACTCGCCAGCAGCATAAGGCTGATGAATATCTGGCGGTACTGGAAAAAGAAATTCGTCAGCGCGCAAGCTTATTCAAAGGGCGTCAGGTCAGTCAGATGCACTGGGGCGGCGGGACGCCAACCTATCTGAATAACACACAAATCACGCAGTTAATGAATTTGCTACGGGATAATTTTGATTTTTTACCCGAAGCGGAACAATCCATTGAAGTCGACCCGCGTGAAATTGAGCTAGACGTTATCGATCACCTGCGTGCCGAAGGCTTTAACCGCCTGAGCATGGGGGTGCAGGATTTCAATAAAGAAGTTCAGCGATTGGTCAACCGTGAACAGGACGAAGACTTTATCTTTGCGCTGATTGCTCGCGCTAAAGCGGTGGGATTCAAATCGACCAATATTGATTTGATCTATGGTTTACCGAAGCAGACGCCAGAAAGTTTTGCTTTCACGCTAAAACGGGTAGCAGAGCTTGGCCCAGATCGCTTGAGCGTGTTCAATTACGCTCATTTGCCTTCATTGTTCGCGGCTCAGCGAAAAATCAAAGATGAAGATTTGCCTAGCCCGGAACAGCGTCTGGACATTTTGCAGCACACGATCAGTTTCCTGACAGATTCAGGATATCAATTTATTGGTATGGATCACTTTGCTCGTCCGGATGATGAACTGGCGGTGGCGCAGCGGGAAGGGACATTACATCGAAATTTCCAGGGTTATACCACGCAAGGTGAAAGTGATCTGCTGGGGCTGGGCGTTTCGGCGATTAGCATGTTGGGCGATAGCTACGCGCAAAATGAAAAAGATCTGAAAACCTATTACGCAAAGGTTGAGGAACGAGGAAATGCGTTGTGGCGCGGGCTGGCGATGACCGAGGATGACTGCATTCGTCGTGACGTGATTAAAACGCTAATTTGTCATTTCCAGCTGAATTACGCACCGATTGAGCAACAGTATGGTATTCGTTTTGCTGATTACTTTGCCGAAGATTTGGCTTTGCTGGCGCAGTTTGAAGACGATGGGCTGGTGGAGCGAGACGAAACGGGCATTCGGGTGACATCTCGAGGTCGTTTACTGATTCGCAATATCTGTATGTGTTTTGATATTTATTTGCGAAAACAGGCACGTAAACAGCAATTCTCCCGCGTTATCTGATGATTAATCGCCCTCAGAGCTATAGCTGCGACTGAGGGCGTTATTTCTCGACTATTCCATTCCCAATTCTTTTAGCTTTCTGGTTAGAGTGTTACGTCCCCAGCCCAGTAACCGTGCGGCTTCTTGCTTATGTCCTTGAGTATGGCGCAAAGCGGTGGTGAGCAAAGTGCGCTCCATTTCTGGCTGTGCTTCCGATAACAAATCTTGATGACCAGAACGCAAAGCTCTGTCTGCCCATTGAGCCAGTAGTGTGGCCCAGCTATCCTGCTGTTTCTGGTCTTCGGCATTTGGCGAGACGGTTTCAAACAGCTCTCCCGGCAAATCCTGAATCAGTACTTCCTGTCCAGCTGCCATCACCGTTAGCCAACGACAGGTATTTTCCAACTGACGGACGTTACCCGGCCAGGGTAAACGAGTCAGGGCCGTTTCTGTATCCGGATGAAGATTTTTGGCTTCCACGCCCAATTCTTTGGCTGCAACTTGTAAGAAATAGCGCGCCAGACGAGGAATATCCTCCCGACGTTCTCGCAGCGGCGGTAAATGAACCCGAATCACGTTTAAGCGATGGAATAAATCATCGCGGAATTTCCCTTCCTGAACCCGCAACTCCAGATTTTGGTGAGTAGCTGCAATAATACGCACATCTACTTTCACTGGCGCATATCCGCCAACCCGATAGAACTGGCCGTCAGCTAGCACTCGCAGTAGGCGAGTTTGTACGTCCATCGGCATATCGCCGATTTCATCCAGAAATAAGGTGCCGCCGTCGGCCTGTTCAAATCGTCCCTGACGCACCTGATTTGCGCCGGTAAAAGCGCCTTTTTCGTGACCAAATAGCTCGGATTCAATCAAATCCTTCGGAATTGCCGCCATATTTAAGGCGATAAACGGCGCTTTTGCCCGTGGGCTATGGCGATGGAGAGCATGAGCGACTAATTCCTTGCCGGTTCCAGACTCACCATTAATCAAAACGCTAATGGATGAGCGGGAAAGGCGGCCAATAATGCGGAATACGTCCTGCATTGCCGGTGCCTCACCGATAATATCAGTCGTCGGCCCACTGGCAGGTTGGCTGCGCGGCGGTTGTTGCTGCTCCTGATAATGGCTGATAGCGCGTTCAACCAGCGCGACAGCCTCATCAATATCGAAAGGTTTTGGCAGATAATCGAAAGCACCTTGTTGATAGGCGCTGACCGCCGCATCCAAATCGGAATGCGCTGTCATTATGATGACCGGGAGCATCGGGTGGCGCTGTTTAATCTGCTTGAGCAGCGCTAAACCGTCCATTCCTGGCATACGAATATCTGATAACAACACATCCGGAGTTTGTGTAGCCAATGCATCCAACACGGCATGGCCGTTGTCGAAACTGACACAGTTTAAACCTGCTCCAGTCAGTGCGCGTTCAAGCACCCAGCGGATGGAGCTATCGTCATCGACGATCCAGACTATCCCTCGTTGCATGGAAACCTCACTGGCGAATAGGCAGGTAAACCGAAAATTCGGTGTGTCCCGGCCAACTGTTAAATTCAATCTTACCCGAATGCTGATCGATAAGGCTGCGTGCTATGGACAGGCCGAGGCCAGTTCCTCCCTCGCGGCCGCTGACCATAGGATAGAACAGAGTATCCTGAAGCTGCGCGGGTACACCGGGGCCGTTATCTTCTATATCAATTCGAGCGGCCAGACGGTAGCGAACGCCGTGAAGCGTTATCTGAAACGCCGTGCGGGTACGCAGAGTGATATTGCCGCCTTTTTCACCCAAGGCCTGTAAGGCGTTGCGGGTGATATTCAGTAATACCTGTTCAATTTGATCCGGATCGTGAGCCAATTCCGGCAGGCTGGGATCGTAATCACGAATCAGGGTGACATTATTCGGTTTTTCCAGTGATACCAACTGGCAAACCCGTTCAGCAACCTGATGAATACTTTGGTTGATATGCTGACCGGGACGTTGAGGGCCAAGCAGGCGATCCACCAGATTACGCAGACGATCGGCTTGTTCGATAATCACTTTGGTGTATTCCAGTAGCGATGGGTCAGGTAGAGCCTTCGCCAATAGCTGTGCTGCGCCGCGTAAGCCACCGAGCGGGTTTTTAATCTCGTGGGCTAATCCTCGTACCAGATCTCGCGCTGCCACCTGCTGAGCGTGCTGGAGTTGCTCCTGACTGAGGCGGCGCTGATTATCCATCGGCGCCATTTCCAGCAGAATAAAACCTTCGGGTAGCGATTGTGCCGTCAGCGATAAAATATGTGCTCGCCCATCGACTACCAGCGTCACTTCATTATCGGTAAAACCTTGCCCTGAGATCAGACTTTCCCGCATTAGCGGAATGTTGAGCGAAAAATAGCCTAATAAATCTGGCAGAGGTGTACCAAAAAGTTTACGGGAGCTTTGCGCCAGCAGTTGTTGAGCTGCGGGATTGGCGTAGTGAATAGCCAGGTCATCATCTAACAGCAGAATGCTGTTAATGAGAGAATTGAGTATCTGCCCAGCATCGGGCAGCGTGCCTGTTGCCATATAGCAGACTCCAACACCGGTTCAGTGCATTTATCCTGAAAAATCAGCGTAATTGCCGAGTCAGGTTACTATTAAAGAAAGATAAAGTGGAGAAAAAAGCCCATCCGAAGATGGGCTAAAAGTTTCCACGGCAACAAAAAAAGGCTACTTAAAATTAGACGCTGTAATACAGTTCGAACTCAACTGGGTGTGGAGTCATGCGCACACGATCCATTTCTTCCTGTTTCAATGCAATATAAGCATCGATGGAATCATCAGTGAATACACCACCACGGGTCAGGAACTCGCGGTCTGCATCCAGTGCAGCCAGTGCTTCGTCCAGAGAACCGGCAACGGTTGGGATCTCTTTCGCTTCTTCTGGCGGCAGGTCGTAAAGATTTTTATCCATAGCATCGCCAGGATGAATTTTGTTGATAATGCCGTCCAAACCAGCCATCAACTGGGCAGCAAACGCCAGATACGGGTTAGCCGCAGGATCTGGGAAGCGAACTTCAATACGACGACCTTTCGGGCTGGCAATCACTGGAATACGGATTGACGCAGAACGGTTACGGGCAGAGTAGGCCAGCATAACCGGAGCTTCATAGCCCGGAACCAAACGCTTGTAAGAGTTGGTGGTTGGGTTAGCGAAGGCGTTGATTGCTTTAGCGTGTTTGATGATACCGCCGATGTAGAACAGCGCCATTTCAGACAGGCCGCCGTATTTGTCGCCAGCAAACAGGTTAGTCCCGTTTTTCGCCAGTGACATATGGCAGTGCATACCAGAACCGTTATCGCCAACCAGTGGTTTAGGCATAAAGGTCGCGGTTTTGCCAAATGCGTGAGCCACGTTGTGCACCACGTATTTGTAAATCTGGATTTCGTCAGCTTTCTTGGTCATGGTATTGAAGCGGGTTGCCACTTCGTTCTGACCAGCGGTTGCCACTTCGTGGTGATGAGCTTCAACCACCAGACCCATTTCCTCCATGGTCAGGCACATGGTAGAACGCAGATCCTGAGCGGAATCGACCGGTGGCACCGGGAAGTAGCCGCCTTTCACGCCGGGACGGTGAGCTTTGTTACCGCCTTCGTATTTGGTACCAGAGTTCCACGCCGCTTCGATATCATCGATATGATAGTAAGCGCCAGAGATGTCGTTGCCAAAACGCACGTCATCAAACAGGAAGAACTCTGGCTCTGGCCCGAACAGTACGGTGTCAGCCAGACCGGAAGATTTTAGGAAGTCTTCAGCACGTTTAGAGATAGAGCGCGGATCGCGGTCATAACCCTGCATGGTACCTGGTTCCAGAATGTCACAACGGATAATCAGGGTAGAATCAGCGAAGAACGGGTCCATTACTGCGGTGCTGGCATCCGGCATCAATACCATGTCGGATTCGTTAATGCCTTTCCAGCCGCCAATCGAGGAGCCATCAAACATTTTGCCTTCTTCAAAGAAGTCAGCGTTGACTTGATGAGCCGGGATGGTGACATGCTGCTCTTTCCCTTTGGTATCGGTGAAACGTAAATCAATAAATTTCACTTCGTGCTCATGGATCATCGTCAAAACATGTTCAGCGGACATACTTATATCTCCCGGATTTGTCATAGTCGTCGTCGTGGAACGATTACCGTTATGTACTGAGGTTGTGGCTAGCTGCCATTTTTGTCTGGAAAAAGACTTTTTTAGCTTAAAAAGAGTATTGCGAAAACTGTGCCAACTTTTCAAACCACCCATTTATGCCATATCATGGGGGTCTGCTGATATTCAGTATGCACCAGGATAGTTATATTGCACTATTTTGGTGCTTCCTATGCGCCATTGGGCACCATATTGGTGCAAGAGTGCGCCGAAAGGCGATTTTTGCACCGTGAATAGGATCACAATCTAACCGATGTCAGGTTGTTTATAAGAGATGGTTGTGATCTTGTTTAGTCCCTCGCTTATTACGTGTACAATAGCGCGCTATTTCTAAATGCCTGAGGCAAAAAAGCTGTGATCGAGAATCTGCGTAACATCGCCATTATTGCGCACGTTGACCATGGGAAAACTACCCTGGTCGATAAGTTGCTGCAACAATCCGGTACTTTCGGCGAACGTACTGAAGCAACCGAACGTGTAATGGACTCCAATGACTTGGAGAAAGAGCGTGGTATAACCATCCTCGCAAAAAATACTGCCATTAATTGGAAAGACTACCGCATCAACATCGTGGATACCCCAGGACACGCCGATTTCGGTGGTGAGGTTGAGCGTGTGATGTCAATGGTTGACTCCGTGCTGCTGGTCGTCGACGCAATGGATGGCCCGATGCCGCAGACCCGTTTCGTGACCAAGAAAGCCTTTGCTCATGGTCTGAAACCAATCGTGGTTATCAACAAAGTTGACCGTCCGGGCGCGCGTCCTGACTGGGTTGTGGATCAGGTATTCGACCTGTTCGTAAACCTGGATGCGACTGACGAGCAGCTGGACTTCCCTATCATCTATGCATCTGCATTGATGGGTATTGCTGGTGAAGACCACAACGATATGGCGGAAGACATGACCCCGCTGTACCAAGCTATCGTTGATCATGTACCTGCGCCAAAAGTTGACCGTGACGGTCCACTGCAGATGCAAATCTCCCAGCTGGACTACAACAACTACGTTGGTGTTATCGGTATCGGCCGTATCAAACGTGGCGTTGTTAAGCCTAACCAGCAAGTGACCATTATCGATAGCGAAGGTAAAACTCGCAACGGTAAAGTCGGTAAAGTATTGGGCCACATGGGCCTGGAGCGTATCGAGACCAATCTGGCAGAAGCCGGTGACATCATCGCGATTACCGGCCTGGGCGAGTTGAACATCTCTGACACTATTTGTGATGTGAATGCTGTTGAAGCATTGCCAGCACTGTCTGTTGATGAACCAACCGTAACCATGTACTTCTGCGTTAACACCTCTCCATTCTGTGGTAAAGAAGGTAAGTATGTGACATCACGTCAGATTCTTGACCGTCTGAACAAAGAATTGATCCACAACGTGGCGCTGCGTGTTGAAGAAACTGAAGATGCTGATGCATTCCGCGTTTCAGGCCGTGGTGAACTTCACCTGTCGGTTCTGATCGAGAACATGCGTCGTGAAGGTTTCGAGCTGGCTGTATCTCGTCCTAAAGTTATCAACCGTATGATTGACGGTCGTAACCAAGAACCATTCGAAAACGTAACGCTGGATATCGAAGAGCAACACCAGGGCGCAGTAATGCAAGCCATGGGTGAGCGTAAAGGCGACGTGAAAGACATGGTTCCAGATGGCAAGGGGCGTATCCGTTTGGATTACTCCATCCCTAGCCGCGGCCTGATCGGTTTCCGTACTGAATTCATGACCATGACTTCTGGTACTGGTCTGCTGTACTCCACATTCAGTCACTACGATGATGTGCGTCCAGGCGAAATCGGTCAACGTCAGAACGGCGTACTGATCTCTAACGGTCAGGGTAAAGCTGTTGCGTTCGCACTGTACAAATTGCAGGATCGCGGCAAGCTGTTCATCGGTCACGGCACCGAAGTGTATGAAGGCCAGATCATCGGTATTCACTCACGCTCTAACGACCTGACTGTAAACTGCCTGACTGGTAAGCAATTGACCAACATGCGTGCCTCCGGTACTGATGAAGCAACCACTCTGGTTCCTTTCCTCAAGAAAACCCTGGAGCAAGCGCTGGAGTTCATCGATGACGACGAACTGGTTGAAGTAACCCCGCAATCTATCCGTATCCGTAAGCGTCATCTGACGGAAAACGATCGTAAGCGTGCTGGCCGTGGTAGCAAAGAAGGTTAATCCTTTTTAAGCTATAACAGACACTTAGGGCGCAATTGGCGCCCTGAGTTCTTTTTATACCCCACCGTATATTCAATTCTATCCTTTCCTTTTTCTTCCTCCGTCTGTTCAGCCTTCTTTTTTACCGTTACAGTGAACTCACCTTCAAATTTGGGAGAGCGCTATGCTGTATATCTTTGATCTGGGGAATGTGATTGTTGATATCGACTTCAAACGCGTTTTGGGTGTCTGGAGCAAACTGAGCAGTGTGCCCCTGGCAACTTTGACCGAACGTTTCACCATGGGTGATATTTTTCAGCAGCATGAGCGAGGTGAAATCAGCGACGAAGATTTTGCGCGCCGCTTTAGTGACGAAATGGGGCTTTCCCTGAGTTTTGAACAGTTTGCCACCGGTTGGCAGGCGATTTTTGTTGGTTTGCGCCCTGAAGTTATTGAGATAATGAAAAAGCTGCGCGAGCAAGGTCACAGAGTTGTGGTGCTCTCTAATACCAACCGTTTGCATTGCAATTATTGGCCGCAACATTATCCTGAGGTCGCTGCAGCGGCAGACTATATGTATTTGTCGCAGGATTTAGGGATGCGTAAACCGGATGCCGATATTTATCACCATGTTTTAAATAATGAAAACTACCCTCCGGAGCAGGCGGTGTTCTTTGACGATGTGGCTGCAAATATCGAAGCGGCGGAGGCCTTGGGTATTAATGCGGTTCATGTAACTGACAAAACCGTTATTCCAGCCTATTTTTCCTAATGAGATCACGGGTTAACGCATTAGGGTTAACCCTTTTCTGACTCACTCTTCGCTCTCAATCCCATTTTTGACCTCGAGGTGAATATGGCAGGATTTCCGCGCTTTCGTTTACCGTCGCCGTTAAAACCCAGCGCCAGCTTTGGGCGAATGCTCTTCAGACGCATAGATCACGATGGCTTAACTATGCTGGCTGGACATCTAGCCTATGTCTCATTACTGTCTTTAGTCCCGTTGATTACGGTGATTTTTGCGCTGTTTGCCGCATTTCCGATGTTTTCGGATATCAGTATTCAACTGAAGAATTTCGTTTTTGCTAACTTTATGCCATCTGCTGGCAATGTTATCCAAAACTATATTGAGCGGTTTGTCGCCAACTCTAACCGCATGACGGCCGTGGGTACCTGTGGCCTGATTGTCACCGCGCTGTTGCTGATTTACTCGGTGGATAGCGTGCTGAATACCATTTGGCGCAGCAAGAATAAGCGTTCTATCGTCTTTTCCTTCGCAGTGTATTGGATGGTGTTGACGCTGGGGCCGATTTTGGTCGGTGCCAGTATGGCGATCAGTTCGTATTTACTTTCATTGAACTGGCTGGCAACCACCGGAGTGAATAGTTTTATCGATCAGGTATTACGAATCTTTCCGTTAATACTGTCCTGGATTTCATTCTGGTTACTGTACAGCGTGGTGCCAACGGTACCGGTGCCGGTCAAAGATGCGCTGGTTGGCGCGCTGGTGGCGGCAGTTTTGTTCGAATTAGGAAAGAAGGGATTTACGCTGTATATCACGCTATTTCCTTCCTATCAGTTAATTTATGGTGTCTTGGCGGTCATACCCATTTTATTTTTATGGGTTTACTGGAGCTGGTGCATCGTATTGTTGGGAGCAGAAATCACCGTAACATTAGGTGAGCATCGATCATTACGAAAGCAGGAACCGGGTGACGAAACGCAAAATCAGGAGATGTAGGTTGTTATGATTGCTTTGATTCAACGAGCGCAAAGCGCCAGCGTGGATGTGGATGGCGTTACCGTTGGCACGATTGGCTCGGGATTATTGGTGTTACTGGGCGTTGAGCAAGGAGATACCGAACAAAAAGCGCAGCGTTTGTGTGAACGAGTGTTGGGCTACCGTATCTTTAGTGACGAAAACGACAAGATGAATCTCAACGTTCAGCAAGCTGGCGGTAGCCTGCTGGTGGTTTCCCAATTCACGCTGGTGGCGGATACCCAAAAAGGCATGAGGCCGAGTTTTTCGCGCGGTGCGGTTCCAGAAGAAGCCGACAGGCTTTATCAGTATTTTGTTGCTCAGTGTCGCGAGCGTGGTGTAAAAACTGAAACAGGACAATTTGCTGCGGACATGAAAGTCAGTCTGGTCAATGACGGCCCGGTGACTTTCTGGCTACAGGTTTAGGGTGGGGATATTCTGGCTCTGTTATTACTGAGGGTAGCGGAATACATTTTGTTGATGGATTTCTAAGAGAGATAGCTTCTATGTATCACCTACGCGTACCCATAACAGAACAAGAACTTAAAGATTATTATCAATTCCGTTGGGAAATGTTACGCAAACCACTGCATCAACCTGTTGGCTCCGAAAAGGATGCCTATGATGCAATGGCGCATCACCAAATGGTGGTGGACGAGCAGGGGAAACCCGTTGCCGTTGGTCGTTTATATATCAATGCTGATAATGAGGCTGCTATTCGGTTTTTAGCAGTGGATCCGGCTGTACAGGGCAAAGGATTAGGCACGCTGGTGGCGATGACGCTGGAATCCGTAGCGCGTCAGGAAGGGGTTAAGCGGGTAGTGTGTAGCGCCCGTGAAGATGCGGTGGAGTTCTTCGGCAAGCTGGGGTTTGTCAGTCAGGGAGAAATTACCGCGCCGCAAACCACGCCGGTACGTCACTTTTTGATGATTAAGCCGGTGGCGACCATGGATGATATCCTGCATCGCCCAGACTGGTGTGGTCAGCTACAGCAGGCTTGGTACGACCATATTCCGCTCAGTGAGAAAATGGGCGTGCGTATCAGCCAATACACCGGGCAGCGTTTTGTGACGACCATGCCCGAGGCTGGCAATCAAAATCCCCACCATACGCTGTTCGCCGGTAGTTTATTTTCACTGGCAACGCTGACTGGATGGGGTTTGATCTGGCTGTTACTGCGTGAACGCCAGCTCGGCGGTACCATTATTCTGGCCGATGCCCATATTCGCTACAGCGCGCCAGTGACCGGACGGCCAAGAGCCATTGCCGATTTAGGCTCGATCAGTGGCGATCTGGATCGTTTGGCGCGTGGACGTAGGGCGCGGGTGCAATTGGAAGTGAATTTATTTGGTGATGAAAATGCTGGAGCCGTATTTTCAGGCACTTATATGGTGTTGCCGGTAACGCCAGGGGACGCCGAAGCAGGTTAACCGCCGCTTATCCCCTCTTGCGCGAGGTTGCAGCAGATCACGGCTACAACCTCGTGCGACGTCGGTTAGTTGTTAGAATAGCAGTTAGAACCCGAATTATATTGCCTCAGGGCGTTGTCACGCCGTTCACTTCGCCAGCCTGCATCAGTTGGTCAACTTGTTGCCCGCCGTTCTCTATCGCCTTTAAAGAGCCGTTCAGCGAGCTTTTAAAGGGAATGCTCTGAGCCAGACTGCCTTTTAGCTGCACATTCAGATTTCCTTTGCCTTCGAACGGCAGTTTTGGCCACCCCCAATTGTGCAAGAAATTTACATCCACCGAACGCCCCGTCAGCGTTAGAGAGAATGGGCGCTCTGCGGATTGCCCGATTTCAGCTTGGGCTTCCAGTAAGCCTTCCGGTGTGAATGCGCTGAGATCGCTGAAGGTTATTCGCTGATCATTAGCGGTGAGAGCCAATGATGGGCGGCGCAAATCATTGCGGTTGAAGGTAGCATTACCTGCATTAAGCGTTAGTGAACCAGACCAAACTCCCCACTGGCTATTTTTTGCCAGTACCAGATCGCTGCCAAAACCGTCCAGCGCGGTGAGCTGGAATGGGAAATCAGGATTGATATCAATCAGCAGGTTACGGCTGGCGGATAGCTTATTGATCTGTACTGCTGCTAGCCAGCTCGGTAGTGGCTTTTGCCAGAGCTGCCGCCAGTTTTCCGGCAACGTATATTCTAGAGAAACAATCGCCAGCTCATTAAGCTGTAACTGATGATTGGCTCGGTTCCAGTTACCGGTAGCTCGGATCAGCCCGTTTTGCCAGCGGGTAGAAAATTGTTTAATCGCCGCACCGTTATCGGAAAGTTCCAGCGTCAGCATAGGGTCGATCAGATGGATATCACCCTTGATAATATCCCCCGCATTAAGCGCTAGCTCGCCGTCGGCGCTACGCCAATCACCTTTTTCAAACGCCACATTCTTTAGCGTGAGATCCAAATCGTTAAACGCCCAGTTATTGCCTTCGACTCGCGCATCGATCAAATCGAAACGTTTAACCGTGACCGGCGGCAGTTGCGTATAGCTATGCCACAGATCGTCCAGCGTCTTCGCGGTTTGCAGGCGCACATTACTGAGACGCAAATGCTCTACCTGCCAGCGGCCATCCTGCTCGCGACTCGCTTCACCGGTCAGTTCCCCTTGGGCGATATTGGCACCGAAGTTAGTGAGTTTAAGCGCCTGTTTGTTTTTTGTACCTTGTACAAAGACATTTTCGAAAGCATTCCCACCGATGGTTAGCTCATCGGCGCTAAGCTGAAATTGGTTGTTCTCACCCAAGCGATCGCCAGCTTTGGGTTGCCACGGAATAATACCGCCAGTGATATTCTTACCTTGAATGCTTGAACCGGGCGAAGCGGTATTTAGCGCCATATTTGCCAGCCGTAGCGTATCGGCCTGAATATTTAACGCTGGGGAAGGCGCGTCCAGATTTAGGCTGCCCTGTTGTAACAGTAGGCTGCGGAAGTGTCGTGGCTCGGTAATTTGACGCCAGCTGAGCCCAAAAACAACCTGCCCAGCGTTAAGAAAGACGGGCTTGTTGGTTTGCGAAATCATGACATCGCTGAAGGTAATCTGCCCCGGCTGAGACCAATCGTGATCGATTTTACCCAGAGATAGCTGATATTGGCTGCTATCGCTCACCCAGCGGCTGAGGTTTTTAGCTCCCCAACTGGTTTGCAACAGTAAATAAGCGATGGCTACCAGCAACATCAGGAGCAGTAACAGCGTCAGGAGTACTTTTCCGATAGTTTTCATCTGGTAAATCTCAGTCTGTTGGCGTGAAGTTATCTCCGTTTATGCCGCAATTCGACCCTGACCTCAATAGACAATCCTTTAATCAGGAATAAAAAATGGTCAATGCTGCAATAGCATCGACCATTTGGATTTATTTATGGGGGTCACTTCCAGGGAAGCTACTTTTCCTGCGGGAAGATCAGATTCAGCACGATAGCGGTGATGCCACCGGCGGCAATGCCCGAAGACAGCAAGGTTTTAATCCAATCAGGAGCAAACTGTAGAATCAGCGGTTGCTGAGCCACGCCCATACCTACCGCCAATGAAAGAGCCATAATCATAATCGCCCGACGATTTAGGGTTTCGCGAGAGACAATGCGTACGCCGGATGCGGCAATAGTGCCGAACATGACGATGGTCGCGCCGCCTAATACTGGCTCAGGGATATGCTGTACAAAACCGGCTACCGCAGGGAACAGGCCCAACAGAATCAGCATCAGAGCAACGACAAACCCCACGTAACGGCTGGCTACGCCGGTGAGCTGAATAACGCCGTTATTCTGACCGAAGCATGAATTTGGGAAGGTATTGAAGATGGCTGAAACCATTGAATTCAAACCGTTCGCCAATACGCCGCCTTTCAAACGCTTCATATATAGCGGGCCGCTGACCGGTTGTTCGGAAACGTCAGAAGTGGCAGTGATATCACCGATTGTTTCCAGTGAAGTCACCATAAAGATCAGCATCAGCGGAATCAATAGGTTCCAGTCAAAGGATAAACCGTAATAAAACGGCGTTGGAATGGTTATTAGAGCCGTTTCGGCAGCAGGTTGGCTGGCTGGCAGCATATCCATAGCCCAAGCCAACAGATAGCCAACGGCCATTGCTATGACTAATGAAGCAACGCGCAGGTACGGATTGCGCTGACGGTTTAGCAGGATAATAACGACCAACACCGCGCCGGCGAGTAATAAGTTTTTCGGTGAGCCAAAGGTATGATCGCTCATCGCGCCATATCCGCCACCAATGGATGTCAGGCCAACCTGAATCAGCGATAGGCCGATAATCATCACGACAATGCCGGAAACCAACGGCGTAATAATGCGACGAGCCAAATGCAAAACGCGAGATAGCAGGATCTCGGTGCAAGACGCGACCATTAGCGTACCAAACAGCGCGGCCATCATGGTCGGGATATCGGCACCGCCATTTTTCAACGCCAGCCCGCCCATAATCAGCGGAGAAACAAAGTTGAAACTGGTGCCCTGAATCGATAACAGACCAGAACCCACGGGTCCCCAGGTTTTTATTTGTAAAATAGAGGCGAGTCCTGACGCAAATAGGGACATACTAATAATTCGCTGGGTATCCTGCGCCGGTAAACCTAAAGCCTGGCAGATAAGCAGCGCGGGAGTGATCACCGCCACAAACATGGCTAATAAATGCTGACAAGCGGCAAATAGGGTTTGTGGCAACGGTGGACGATCTTCCAATCGGTAAATCAGTTCGCTGGGTGCATTAGTATGAGAGGCCGGCCGTGAGGTCTTTAGCTCGGCGGATTGCGTGGTCATGGGTTGGCATTCCAGAATCGGCAAAGGGGGCATTTTAATGATCCGCTTCACAAAAGCAATCGGTTGCGCTTCGATTTTTTCAAAATACGCATTTGTTGCCTGCTCGCATTTTTATCTCACCAAACTTGTAATTCTCAGCGTTTTTTTTTCTAATCCACCCTAACCTGCTTTGGCGTTTTTTAAGGATTCGGCTAACGTCATATTTTTATTAGATATTTTAATTACATGGAGTACCAGGATGTTTCATCTCGATACCTATGGCACGCTCGTAGCGGCCACACTGGTTCTGTTACTAGGGCGTAAACTCGTACAATCGGTTCCCTTCCTAACTAAATATACAATTCCCGAACCTGTTGCCGGTGGTTTGCTGGTAGCTCTGCTGTTATTGCTGGTGCAAAAAACTCTTGGCTGGGAAATCAGCTTTGATATGTCCCTCAAAGATCCGCTAATGCTGACTTTCTTTGCCACCATAGGCTTGAACGCGAATCTGGCCAGCCTGCGTGCCGGCGGGAAAGCGTTAAGCGTATTCGTTTTTGTGGTAGTCGGCCTGCTATTAATGCAGAACGCCATCGGTATCGCGTTAGCGAAGCTGATGGGGCTAGATCCTTTGATGGGCCTATTGGCGGGTTCTATCACGCTTTCCGGTGGTCACGGAACCGGTGCGGCGTGGAGTAAACTGTTCGTCGAGCGTTATGGTTTTGAAAATGCTACCGAAGTAGCAATGGCTTGTGCCACATTCGGCCTGGTTTTAGGTGGATTGATCGGCGGCCCTGTGGCCCGTTATCTGGTGAAGCATTCTTCTACGCCGGATGGAAAACCGGAAGATAGCGAGCTGCCATCTGCATTTGAAAAACCATCTACTGGCCGTCTGATTACGCCGTTGGTGATGGTCGAAACCATTGCGATGATTGCCATTTGTTTGATGGCAGGGCATCACATTGCAGCCTTGCTACAGGGCACAATGTTTGAATTACCGACCTTTGTTTGCGTGCTGTTTGTTGGCGTGATCCTTAGCAACGGTCTGGCTATGGTTGGCTTTTACAAGGTGTTTGACCGTGCGGTTTCCGTGCTGGGTAACGTCAGTTTGTCGCTGTTTTTGGCAATGGCGCTGATGAGCCTCAAACTTTGGGAGCTGGCTTCCCTGGCTTTACCAATGCTGGTTATTCTGGTGGTTCAGGCGTTGGCGATGGCGCTATACGCAATCTTTGTGACTTACCGAGTGATGGGTAAAAACTATGATGCGGCTGTGTTGGCTGCGGGTCACTGTGGTTTCGGCTTAGGCGCGACGCCGACGGCAATCGCTAATATGCAGGCGATTACCGATCGTTTCGGCCCTTCTCATTTGGCATTCTTGGTTGTGCCAATGGTTGGTGCTTTCTTCATCGATATCGTCAATGCGATTGTGATAAAACTTTATCTGTTGCTGCCAATATTCCCAGCAGTTGCGGGCTAAAGTCGGTGTTTAAAGGGAAAGCCGCAATGGCTTTCCCTTATAATATTTAAGCGTTGGTGTAGCGAGATCGCTCTGGCAGCCAACGTTCAATCAGCGCTTTTGCACTTTCAGGATATTGCTGTTGAAGGTGACGGGCAATGCGCTGAACCTCAGGCAACATAGCCTGATCTCTCATTAAATCAGCAACTTTGAACTCTGCACTACCGGTTTGCCGCGTACCTAATAATTCGCCGGGGCCGCGTATTTCCAAGTCTTTCTGCGCAATAACAAACCCATCGTTACTGTCTCGTAAAACCTGCAAGCGCATTTGAGCCGTTTTACTGAGCGGAGTTTTATACAGCAGCACACAGTGAGAGGCCACTGCACCGCGCCCGACCCGACCACGCAGCTGGTGCAACTGAGCTAAACCGAGGCGCTCCGGGTTATCAATAATCATCAGGCTGGCGTTAGGGACATCGACACCCACTTCAATCACCGTGGTTGCAACCAGCAGCTGCAATTCCCCTTGTTTGAATGATTGCATAACCGATTGTTTTTCCGCGGCTTTCATTCGGCCATGTACTAAACCGACTTTTATCTCCGGCAGGGCTGCTTTCAACTCCTCGCAGGTCACTTCCGCTGCTTGCGCTTCCAGTAATTCTGATTCTTCAATCAACGTGCAGACCCAATAAGCCTGACGGCCTTCTTCCAGACAGGCGTTTTTCACCCTGGCAATAATATCGCTGCGCCGGGTATCCGGAATGGCAACGGTAGTGACCGGCGTTCTTCCCGGAGGTAATTCATCAATAACCGAAGTATCTAAATCAGCATATGCGGTCATCGCCAATGTGCGAGGAATTGGGGTGGCGGTCATAATCAACTGATGAGGATGGAAACCTTGTTCCTCGCCTTTTTCCCATAACGCCAAACGCTGATGAACACCAAACCGATGTTGTTCATCAATAATAACCAGCGCCAGCCCTGAGAACTGCACCTGTTCCTGAAAGATAGCGTGAGTACCCACCACCATGGAAACCCGTCCACTGGCAACGGCTTCCTGCTGTGCCAGCCGCGCCTTGCCTTTCTGTTTACCAGCCAGCCAGCCGACTTCCAGCCCCAGTGGTTCGAACCACTGACGGAAGGTATTTGCGTGCTGTTCTGCTAATAATTCCGTCGGTGCCATCAGCGCGACCTGCTTGCCATGAGCGATAGCCCGCAGCGCCGCCAGAGCGGCAACCAGTGTTTTACCCGAGCCCACGTCACCCTGAATCAATCGCATCATGGGGAAAGGGTTAGTCAGATCTTGTTCAATTTCACCCACAACCCTTTGTTGAGCAGAGGTTGGTTTAAAGGGGAGATTAGCCAGAAAACGTTGTTTTAGCTGTTCTTCAGCGAGCAACGGCAAAGCCTTGTAGCTTTGTGCTCCCGCCCGTACAGCCAGCATACTGAGATTATGAGCCAGCAGTTCTTCCAATATTAATCGGCGCTGTGCCGGATGTTTCCCTTGCTCCAGATCGGTTAACTGAATATCTGCTGGTGGGCGATGCAGGGTATGAATAGCATCTGGCAAACTGATAAGCGTGCGGCTGAGTTCCTGCGGCAGTAACTCTGCGATAGCGCTGATATCAAGTAAGGCTAGTGCCTGATCGATGAGCTTACGCAGCGTTGCCTGACGAATACCTTCAGTCGTGGGATAAACTGGAGTCAGAGACTCTTGTAATTCAATACCCGTATTTTCTCCATGTACTCGATATTCCGGATGAATGATTTCCGGCCCGTGGTTGCCGCGCTTAGCTTCTCCATAGGCGATAACATGCTTGCCGGGGGACAGGCTGTTTTTCATCGCAGCGTTAAAATTGAAGAAGCGTAGGGTAAGAATACCGCTGCCGTCGCTTATCTGACAGGTCAGCATTCGACGGCGGCCAAAGCTAATATCAGAGCGCAGCACTTCGCCTTCCACGGTTGCAAAAATGCCAGGTAGCAGGTCACCGATACGATAAAGGCGGGTGCGGTCTTCGTAACGCAGAGGTAGATGGAGCAACAGATCCTGAATGGTTTCCAGCCCCATTTTCGCCAACTTGCCAGCCTGACTTGCGCCAACGCCGGAGAGTGTACTCAGGGGAACGGCATCGAGCAGGTGGCCTTTCATTTACGACTCCGTTGCTTGCATAGCAGACCACCATTGCGGCTCGGCAATAATCTGGCCATGCTCATCGATATGAGGAGGAGGCAGACCCTTGCGTTTGGCAACCTGTGCCAAAACCGGATAACCGCCTTCGAACAGCAGCCGTTGCTGCTCATCTTTATCCAACACGCTAGCTGCACGCTGATACATTCCGGCATTTTGCCGCTGTCGCTGAGCTTCGTACAGAATCAACGCAGAGGCAACGGAAACGTTTAGAGATTGCACCATCCCGATCATCGGAATAATGATATCGCGATCGGCCAGCGCTAAGGCCTCTTTTGAAATACCGGTTTTTTCCTGCCCCATCAGAATACAGGTTGGGCGAGTGTAATCAATTTCTCTGAAATCAACGGCGTTATCAGAAAGATGTGTCGCCAGAATCTGCATACCCTGGGTTTTGAAATGTTGGACCGCACCGCTAATTTCGGGATGTGTTTTAACCTGAACCCAACTATTGCTGCCAGCGGCAGCAGACAGCAGGGTATTCATTTCTGCGGTGGGCCAAATTGCATGGATTTGATGAATGCCTACGGCATCAGCGGTACGAATGATTGCGGAAACATTGTGGGGTTTATGTACTTGCTCCAGACAGACGGTTAAATCCGGCTGTCTGGTGGCAAGCATTTCACAAATCCGCGCATAGCGTTGGGGATTCATAGGCCTTAATTGCGGTTACGGCTGACTTTGACTACGTCCGGCATGATACGAATTTTACGCATAATATTCGCCAAATGGATACGATCTCGCGTTGTCAGGCGAATAAAGGCGCTGTAGATTCGGCCATCTTTCTCTTCGGTATTCATACTCTGAATGTTTGATTCAGCCGCATTAATAGCCGCAGTTAGGTTAGCCAGAGCGCCTTGCTGATTGAACATGTCGACTTTAATTTCGGCAATAAATTCTTGCTCGGTGACTTTATCCCATTCAACCGCCATGAATTTCTCTGGCTCTTTCTGATAGCCACGGATATTCCGACAGGATTCATGGTGAATCACCAAGCCTTTGCCTGGGCTAATATGCGCAATGATCGGGTCGCCCGGAATAGGTCTGCAACACTTAGCGAAGGTAATCAACACACCATCAGCGCCTTTAATTGGCAGTTTTCTGGTGCCTGACGCGGCGATATTAGCAGGGTCACCCAGTAGATTTTTCGCAACCACTACGCTCATGGCATTGCCTAAACCGATTTCAGCCAGCAGATCGTCTACCGATGCCAGTTTCATGCGATCCAGTTCGTGCTGGATATTTTCCGGAGAAATATCTGCCAACTTACGGCCATTGCCCAAAGCGTGATTCAGTAAACGTCGGCCAAGGCTAACGGACTCATCGCGTTTCAGGTTTTTCAGCAACTGACGAATTTTGGCCCTGGCTTTTGAACTCACAACAAAATTCAGCCATGCAGCGTTAGGGCGGGCTCCCGGAGCGGTAATAATCTCAACGGTTTGGCCGCTGCTAAGCGCCTGCGAAAGAGGGTAAGGCTGGCGGTCTACACGGGCACCGACGCAGGCATGGCCAATGTCGGTGTGTACCGCGTAGGCGAAGTCTACCGGCGTTGCGCCCGCCGGTAGTTCGACGATGCGACCTTCTGGGGTGAAAACGTAAATTTCATCGGGGAACAGATCGGATTTTACGCTTTCGATAAATTCAAATGAGCTGCCCGCGCTTTGCTGTAATTCCAGCAGGCTCTGCATCCAGCGCTGGGCGCGGATTTGAGCCGTGGTGCCGGATTCGCCCTGTTCTTTATAAGCCCAGTGTGCGGCAACACCCATTTCGGCCATTTGGTCCATATCTTCAGTACGAATTTGTACTTCGACAGGAACGCCGTGAGGGCCAATTAATGAGGTATGTAACGATTGATAACCGTTAGCTTTGGGAATGGCAATGTAGTCTTTTACTCTGCCGGGGCGCGGCTTGTACAGGCTATGAGCCTGGCCTAAAACCCGGTAACAGGTATCCACTTCTTTCACAATGACGCGAAAAGCATAGATATCCATAATGGAGTGAAAACGTTGCTCTTTAAGATTCATCTTGCAATAGATCGAATAGAGGTGTTTTTCACGTCCACTGACCCGGCAAGGTATACCCGCTTCGGTTAACCTACCCTCAATCTCCGACAGGATTTTTTGAATCATTTCCTTACGGTTACCGCGAGCGGCTTTTACCACTTCTTTGATGACGCGGTAGCGATTGGGATATAGCGCTTCAAAACCCAGCTCTTCAAGCTCGGTTTTCAAATGATGAATACCCAAACGATGGGCTAAAGGGCTATAAATTTCGAGGGTTTCACGAGCTATGCGGCGGCGTTTATCTGGGCGTAAAGAACCCAGAGTGCGCATATTGTGCGTGCGGTCTGCCAGTTTGATCAAAATGACGCGGATATCCTGCACCATCGCCATGATCATTTTGCGGAAGTTTTCCGCCTGGGCCTCTTTCTTGTCGCGGAAGGTTAATTTATCGAGTTTGGATACGCCCTCGACCAACTCAGCTACGCTTTTCCCGAACAGTTGCTCCATATCTTGATATGTCGCAGGCGTGTCTTCGATGACGTCATGCAATAACGCCGCCATCAGGGTTTCGTAGTCGAGTCGCATTTCCGCCAGGATACAGGCCACGGCAACCGGGTGAGTAATATAAGGCTCACCGCTGGAGCGTGTCTGACCCTCGTGAGCATCACGCGCAACAAGATATGCCTGTTTGAGGCGCTTAATCTGCTCCTCTGGCAGGTAACGTTGAATCAGCAGATTCAGGCTTTCAAACAGGTACAAGGCAGACTCACAGTCTAATTACTAATTAACGACGACCTTCGGCAATGGCAGTAACCGCTTGAATTTCTGCGGCTTCTTGCTCTTGCTGCTCTTGGCGTTCACGAACATCAAGGATCTGATTAGTGATCAGGCCTTCTTCGATTTCACGCAGTGCGATAACGGTAACTTTATCGTTTTCTTCTGGAACCAGTGCATCTTTACCGCCAGACTGGATTTGGCGCGCCCGACGAGCAGCGACCAACACCAGGTCAAAACGGTTACCAATTTTCTCTACAGCGTCTTGAACAGTTACGCGTGCCATAATTCTGCTACTCCACAGGTGAAGAAATGACTGGGCATGATACTGAAACTCGGTTCAGTCTGCCAATAATTTGCTGATTAAAGCGTCATGCCGCTGTTTTTGGCGGTCTAAACGCAGTCGTTCGGCGCGAATAATGGTTTTCAAATCGGACAATGCCAAATCGAAATCATCATTTACGATTAAATAATCGTATTCCGCGTAGTGATCCATTTCTGCGACGGCCTGTGCCATTCGTTTGGCAATAACCTCTTCGCTATCCTGCCCACGGCCTCGTAAACGACGATCCAGCTCGTCTTTTGAAGGAGGCAGAATAAATATACTGCGCGCTGCCGGCATCTTTTTACGAATTTGCTGTGCACCTTGCCAGTCAATATCTAAAAAGACATCAACGCCGGTAGACAGAGTTTGCTCGATGGCCAAACGTGAGGTGCCGTAGTAGTTTTCAAAAACTTTGGCATGCTCAAGGAAGGCATCATCCTCAATCATCTGGCAAAACTCTTGTTCGGAAACAAAATAGTAATGCTCACCATGATTTTCACCGGGACGTTTTGCACGCGTAGTATGCGAAATGGATACCTGCGTGTCGTACAACGGCTGTGTTTTCAGTAAAGCCTGAATCAGGCTTGATTTTCCAGCCCCACTTGGAGCGGAAACAATGTATAGCGTGCCTTGAACCATGATGACGTTTCAGTTGATTAGGGTTGATGTATAAAAAGCAGAAGTGTGAATCTTCGCACAGTATACACGGGCTAACCGCGTCATGCAGCGTTACAACACATTTCACTACAAGGTTTCGTATTTAAAAAGCTCAAATTACATACTTTGCGTAGGGGATTCAGCAATTTCAAGTTGTTGCAGTAACGAAAAAAGTATTTTTCGAGATGTGCCGCATTTTCACTTTTGGGCTATTTAATTATTCGTTGCTAGCGGATTAACTCATGTTCACCAAGGACGGCGAGGGAAAGAACATGGATAAGTTAATCATATTGGGGATGCTCTTGGTTTCTATTTTCTATGGCAGATCGTCAGCTTCGGTAGATTGCCCGTCATGGACGCTCAGCGAATTCGAAACAGAGATCTCCAGACTGGAAAAGCAACTAGAAGAATGGGATGTCGCTTATTTTCAACAGGGTAATAGCCTGATTGAAGATGATATTTACGATCAGCTTAGGTATCGGCTCAATCACTGGGTGCGATGCATAGCAATACCCGAGAAAAGAGTTAATAACGCTCTTTCTCCTACCATCAGTTTGCAGAATAGATTATCTCATCCCGTTGCTCATACGGGATTAAAAAAACTCCATGGGAAAGGGGCTTTATCTGAATGGCTCGCCGAACGAAAAAACCTTTGGGTTCAGCCTAAAGTTGATGGTGTCGCGGTCACGTTAACCTATGTTCAAGGAAACCTGACGCAAGCGATCAGCCGAGGCGACGGTGCAGTAGGCCAGAACTGGACGGATAAAGTGAAATATATACCTGCAATTCCCCACTTTATTTCTCAGGCTCCGCCGTTACTGGTCCTGCACGGCGAACTTTTCCTAAAGGTAACTCACCATAAACAGAAAGAAGCTGGCGGTATTAATGCCCGGGCTTTGGTGGCGGGAGCAATGATGAAAAAGTCACCTTCGGCATTGTTGTCCGATATAGGTATTTTCATTTGGGCATGGCCTGATGGACCCGCGATTATGACCGAGAAGCTGCGTGAGTTACGGCGGATGGGATTTTCGCTGACTAAAGAGTTCAGTATGCCGGTCACTTCAGCGAGTGATATTGTTGCATGGCGACAACGCTGGTTTGAATCACCGTTGCCATTTGTGACCGACGGAATTGTTATCCGGCAAGAGCAAGAACCTGCGGGGCATCATTGGCAATCACAGCCCGGTTACTGGTCTATTGCCTGGAAATACTCTCCCTTTCAGCAAGTCACGCAGGTGAAATCAGTTAATTTCACCATAGGCCGAACAGGGAAGGTCAGCGCTATTTTATCTCTAGAGCCTATTCGGCTGGATGACAAATGGGTGAAAAATGTCAATGTTGGATCGGTTGAACGCTGGCGGTACTGGGACGTCATTCCCGGCGATCAAATAACAGTTTCGTTAGCGGGGCAAGGTATCCCTCGCTTGGATAACGTTGTCTGGCGAGTGGAGAATCGGCATGTCGTTAACCCCCCCGATTCCGCTTTATTTCATTCGTTAAGCTGTTTTCGCCGTCAACCCGCTTCTTGTAATGAGCAATTTATTGCCCGTTTGAGTTGGTTAAGTAGCCGTTCAGGACTGAATATGGCAGGTATTAGTACGGGTGTTTGGCAGGCCTTTATCGACCATGGCTTGATGAGTAATCTCGTTGAATGGCTTGAATTTACACCGGATGATATTGCCGCTGTACCAGGTATAGGAGCGGCGAAAGCAAAGACGATTTATCAACAGTTTCAGGTAGCAAGAGAGCGGCCGTTTGGCGAGTGGTTGGCGGCGTTGGGTTTCCCCAAGCTAGCTAAAAAAGAAGACTATCCAGAACGCTGGACAGATTTATTACGGCGCTCGAACCAAGAATGGCTATCTTTGGCGAATATAGGTAAGAAGCGTGTAAAACAAATAATGGCATTTGCCGCTGATTCGGAGGTGCGGCAACTTGTAGCTACGTTGTCGCACCATCAAATAAAGGGGTTTGAATTTATAGAGCGCTAGCAGCTACAGAGAATCAATGATCCTGATGCTCATATTTAAAGACGGGTAATCCTAAACGGTAACGCAAAGCAAGCAGCCGGGCAGTCAGGCCAGTAACCAATGTAATGATGACAACCCAATTATGAGAAAGCGGCGTGTACTGTAGAGCGATATAAATCCATGCTGCGGCAAAGGATACTCCAGCATAGATTTCTTTCTGAAAAACTAAGGGAATACAGTTACAAAGCATATCACGAAGTACGCCACCAAAGACACCGGTAATGACTGCAGCGATAGCGGCAATGATAGAGCTATGGCCCATATCTAACGCAATTTGTGCTCCGATAATTGAGAAAACGATGAGGCCGATAGCATCAAGTACCAGGAAAAGGTGACGTAAATGGCGCATCAGAGGTGCTACCCAGGTGGTTACTATTGCGGCGATAGCAACGATAACGATGTATTCAGGATTTTTGACCCAACCCAGCGGATAATGCCCTAACAACATATCCCTGACTGAACCACCGCCAATTGCCGTGGCGGAGGCGATAATAATGACGCCAAACATGTCCATTTGGCGACGGCCTGCTGCTAGCGCGCCGGTCATAGCTTCTGCGGTAATACCAATAATATAGAGAACGCTAAGTAACATAGTCTTTCACACAAGGGGGCGGCAAAAGATCAAGGGTAATGGCCGCACAATTCAAACGCGACTGAGATTTTCTAACCCTGTATGTTTTGCATTAGATTTATTAATCCGATGTGGGGTTTTATGCTATGTATTACAGTGGTTGGTTATTATTTCTATTGATGGGTGAGTTAGATTATTTAAACTCTGCATGGCGTAATGGCGTAATGGCGTAATGGCGTAATGGCGTAATGGCGTAATGGCGTAATGGCGTAATGGCGTAATGGCGTAATGGCGTAATGGCGTAATGGCGTAATGGCGTAATGATTTCGCCATTGCAGCAGTTAGCCGCTAAATGCTAATTTCATGCAGCGTCATTTTCTATTCTAAAGAGAATCCTATCTATATGGATAACAGCAGAAATTACTTATGTCGGCGTGCCGGCTTTATTCTAGGAATAATTGCTTCGGGGTTTATTTTAAACGGATGCGTTATACGTCCTGAGTCAGCGGCGAATTCGGCTACGATAAAGGCTGTTCCCTCTGTTTGTCAGCAGGGTGTTCCTATGGTGCAAACAACGCTTTATTTCGGTATGAATCGCCCGCAAGGCCCGGTGATTGCTCCCGCTGAGTGGCAATCATTTGTTGACTCAGAGGTTACTCCGAAATTTAAAGACGGATTAACCGTGTTTGAAGCCAAAGGGCAATGGCTGGGGCATGACGGGATAGTAGCAAAAGAAAATAGCAAAGCGCTGATGCTGATTCATGCCGAAAGCAAAGACAGTGATCTCGCGGTTAACTTGCTGAGAGATAAGTACAAGGCGCAGTTTTCACAAGAGTCAGTAATGCGTATTGATGCGCCCGTCTGTGTCGATTTTTAATCTTCAATGATGGCTGGCCTTCAGGCATTGCACTCTAAGGCCAACCGTTTCATCAAAGCACTAAACCAGCGATTGTTGCTGATAATAAACTAACCAATGTAGAGCCATAAACTAGCTTCAGCCCGAAACGGGAAACCACATTGCCCTGTTTTTCATTCAACCCTTTAATCGCGCCGGCGATAATGCCGATTGAGGCAAAGTTAGCAAAAGAGACCAGAAACACCGATAGAATGCCTAGGCCACGCGGGGACATATCAATCGCTATTTTTTTAAGCTCGATCATGGCAACGAATTCGTTAGACACTAATTTGGTCGCCATAATACTGCCTGCCTTTAGCGCATCCGGCGCTGGAATACCTATTAGCCAGGCAAGGGGGTAGAATACATAGCCGAGAATCTCCTGGAAGCTAACGCTAAATATGCTGGTAAACAAAGCATTAATAGCGGCGATTAGCGCAATAAAACCAATCAGCATTGCGGCGATGATAATGGCGATTTTAAATCCAGCCAGGATGTATTCCCCTAACATCTCAAAGAAACTTTGATCATCATGTAGCTTATTTAATTTTATCTCAGGCTCATCGCCCGTTGGGTAAGGGTTGATAATGGAAAGAACAATGAATGTGCTGAACATGTTGAGTATTAAGGCTGCCACAACAAACTTCGGCTCTAACATTGTCATATATGCGCTGACGATTGACATCGAAACAGTCGACATGGCCGTAGCGGCGAGCGTATACATACGGCGCTGAGAAATATCGGCAATCACGCCTTTATAGACGATAAAGTTTTCTGATTGGCCGAGAACCAAGGTGCTCACAGCATTGAAAGATTCAAGCTTTCCCATACCGTTTACTTTTGAAAGCACCGTACCTATACCGCGAATTACCCAAGGCAAGATCCGGAAATGTTGCAATATTCCTATTAAAGCTGAAACAAAAACAATCGGGCATAAAACATTGAGAAATATAAACGCGAGACCTTGTTCGTTCATATTACCAAATACGAAGCTGGTACCAATTGCGGCAAATTTCATCAACGTTTCAAAGAAACCAGCGAAGTGTTGAATCGCGCCAAGCCCAATGTCGGAATGCAGTAAAAAGTAGGCAAAGGCAATTTCAATAGCTAAAAGTTGAAGAATATACCGTAGGCGAATCTGCTTGCGATCATTGCTCGCGGCTAAGGCCAGTAGCGTGATGATTATCAAAGCCAAAAGAAAATGTAGTATTTGCAGCATACAAAGCCCATTTAACGTTAAGTGAAAATATTTCAGCATTCTATCCATAATGTCTTATAACTTTCACATAAAAATAACCTCAATGTTGGGCTTTATTAGATTGAATAGATTAATTTACAAGCCAAAGAAGTATAAAACTAATTCGATTAAAGCCTGTTGCGATGTAGAAAATGCCAACAAAATTTCCGAGGGTGGATTTTAAAACTGTGTTTTTATATTTAAATGTCGTATCTAACTGACCATTATTCTTTTATATATCGATATATCCTCCCTTTTTTCATCCAGTGACTCACTATTTATTTGCTTGCCTTATTTGAGGGGAAATCGACCTCAAGCAAGCTGAATTAGCCGAGAGGCTTACCTGTGTTGAAATCACTTATTGGATGGAATATATGAAAATGATTAATCTCCCAAGCTGCCGCCCATTTACCGAAGCTGGGCATCTATCGCAAGTCTCTGCTTATTATGAAGAAGAGCGAAATACCATGTGGATGCTGTTACGAGCGAATCCACGTCCGTGTTTTAACCTTGAGTTAATTGAAAATATTATGACACTGGCGCAGGCAGCAAAAGAGTCAAAACTGCCTATCGACTTCTGGGTTACAGGTTCGGTTGTTCCACATATGTTTAATGTTGGAGGTGATTTAAGTTTCTTTGCTCAGATGATAAAAAACCGCAAGCGTGAAACATTAATGGCTTACGCTAGAGCCTGCGTGGATTGCGTTCATTCCGCCTCCCGCGGGTTTGATACCGGAGCAATCTCAATCGCCATGATTGAAGGTAGCGCTTTAGGTGGTGGTTTTGAAGCTGCGCTGGCACATCACTTTGTTTTAGCGCAGACCACTGCCCGAATGGGGTTTCCGGAAATAGCCTTTAATCTGTTCCCAGGCATGGGAGGATACTCGCTGGTGGCTAGAAAAGCCGGTATGCGTGTTGCCGAGGAGCTTATCTGGAGCGGGGAATCACATGCGGCAGAATGGTATGAAAGTCGCGGATTGGTGGATAAATTATTTCAGCCGGGGGATGCTTATATGGCTACTCGCACCTTCATTGATACTATTCGACCAAAATTAAACGGTATGCGCGCAATGATACGAACACGCCAACGCGTTTTGCAGCTGACGCGTTCAGAATTGATGGATATAACCGAAGATTGGGTGGACTCTGTTTTCTCCATCGAAGCTAAAGATCTGGCTTATATTGAACGCCTGGTCATGCTACAGGATCGGCGTACATCCACCATGCCAAAAGCGATTTAGGTTAGGTTTTTCCCGTTAAATTACTTGGAAAGTGCGGGGTATGTTTGCTCAGCCAATGCTCCAGTTCTTCTGCGGGCATTGGCTTGGCATAAAGAAATCCCTGCTTTTCATCTATGCTCAACAAATCTAGGAAATTCTCTTCCTCTATTGTTTCAACGCCTTCTGCAATAACTCGCATTTGGAGCGTTTCGGCGACAACGGAGATTGCCTTAACTAAAGACTGCGCGACCTGATTTTTATCTATTCCGCGCACAAAGCTCTGATCTAATTTAATTGCATCAATAGGAATACGTGCTAACTGGGAAAGTGAAGAATAGCCGGTACCAAAATCATCCAGATGGACTTCAGCACCCAATTCTTTGAGCTTTTTGATAATGTTAATCGCTGCATTTTCATCATCAATCAGACAGCTTTCTGTTAATTCGACATCAACTAAGCTGGAGGTCAATTCACAGGTTTCCAGCGATTTAATAAAGCTGGTAATAATCGCTTCATTCACCAACTGGCGGGCTGAAACATTGACTGCAATTCTTAAATCTATGCCTTTCTTTTGCCAGTCAACGGCTTGCTGCATAGCCGTTTGTAATACCCATTGACCCAAAGGAGCAATCAAACCGGATTCTTCCGCATATGAGATAAACTCTTGCGGTGGAACTAAACCCCGCTCGGTTGATCGCCAGCGAACTAATGCTTCTACGCTGAGGACTTTACCGGTTCGAGTTGAGATTTTTGGCTGATAAAATACGACAAGCTGATGTTGTTCCAGGCCTTTACGCAGATTGGTATCCAGCCAAATGTATTCAGACACTTTCTTATTCATTTCCGGAGAAAAGACAGAATAAGTCCGTTTGCCAAGTTCTTTTGCCGTGTACATCGCGGTATCCGCGCTGCGGATGATATTTTCCAGCGTTTCGCCATGCTGTGGGCATAACGCAATCCCAATGGAACATCCGGTATAAACTTCAATCAATCCGATACGGAAGGGGGCTCGCATTTGGTCGAGAATACGTTGGGCGGCATTTTCGAGGGCAGAAAGCGTCGTATCTTCAATAAGAACGATAAACTCATCTCCCCCCAAACGGGCGAGCATTTCATCTTCTTTCAAGCAGCTCAATATCGAAAGTGACACATCTTTTAGCAGCCGATCGCCAAACATATGGCCATAGTGGTCGTTAACTCTTTTGAAGTTATCCAGATCAAGATAAATAATCCCTACGGCGTCGTCTCCGCGAGTTTGAATCGCACTGTTGATTCGCTCATGAATAGCGTGGCGGTTAGGCAAACCGGTAATCATATCGGTATTCGCCAGCACACGCAGGCGTTCCTGTGCTCGTCTCTCTTTAGTAATATCTGTACCTGAGCAGATTAAATAAAGTTCGTTTTTACCGCTGCCGCTGTGCACGAATTTATTACGAAAAAGAAACAGGCGTTTTCCTTTTACCGTGTTAACCCAGCGTTCCACTTCATAAGAAGCACCTCTTTTAAAAAAACCTTCAATGTTTTTACGCGAGGATGCGCCTTCTTTCTGTGTCATAAATAATTCAAAAACATTCTTACCGATGACGTCTTGTTCTTTTTTGCCAGTGTATTCTTCACTCAAACGATTAAAGCGTTGTACGGAGCCATTTTTATCCAGAATGACAATAACCGAGTTAGCTTCGGAAACGACTTGTTCGGCAAAGGACAATCCCATCACCAGATCGCGCGCGACAGCTTCAGTATCTGAATATGCTGAAGCTGTTCCTCCCCATTCCTTGTCATTAATTTTTCGTCCTACCAGATGCAAATGAACTGGATTGCCATAGATAGAAATACTGATTTCCAGGCTGGAAGTAATGGCTGTCAGTGCGCGGACTTTCGCTGTTTGAAGTGAATCAAGAGGAACGGCAATATTGGTCGTGCCTTTTACGGCGGAGAGTTCCAAGGCTTGGCTATCAAAAGCCAAGCGCCAATAGGGGCTATGGGTGCCAAAGTAAGTGTCCAGGATCGATGTGTCTTGATCTACGAACATGAGAGATACCCCGAAAAGTTCATATGCATCTTGGATACAGCAACCTGTATGAAAAGATACATTTCGCCAAGACATGCCCTGTCATAGTGATAATCTGCCGTACTGATTAATAGTAGTGCAGGATGATTAGGCTCAAGCCAATAAAATGTTTATTTAATTTCTTACTCTGCCTGACCATAAATAGTAGCCGTAAATGAACGAATTGCCTTTAGGCCTACGGATTTGTAGACTGACACAGATTGATTGGGAGGAATACTTGGAGAAAAACATTATTTTTTATTTGGTTACCTAAAATCCTAATGCAATAAAGAGCAATAAATCAGCGTTTGAAACACGCCTTTTTGACAGGTTTTTCCATTGGTTCTCTATAGATTATTCTACGATCTTTTTGGCTTAAAGATAAATTTAATATCGATTAAGATTATTAATTTAGCCATAGATACTACTGGTTCATTTTTTTGTTGCTGATTTATTAATTATGCTGCTTTTATAAACAAACTAATTGACCGAGATCTTCCAAAGAATTCGAATATTACTGACTTACCGAAGATGGGATATCCCTTATCTGGCCTATGAATTTTGAGAATACAGGTAATATTTTTTGCTATTTTATATCCAGTTTTGGACATAACTAATAATCAATTCTCTATCTGATTATTTCGTGCAAACTCAAGTCGTTTACCTGCATGAATCAGAAAATTGATCCACTGTTGAGCACCATTAGATAGATATTTTTGTCGATGGTGGCAGAGGCTTATCGAGCGGAAAAAACGGGTTTCTGTTTTGATTACTGAGAAATGGTCGTGAAAAAAAGGATTTTGGATGATAAGCCGGGAAGCGTAGGTGATTCCCAAATTTTGTTGAACAGAAAATAAAATTGAATCGAAAGTATCCAAAGATAAAATGACCTTCGGCTGCAATAACAATGGTGCCAGATGATTTTCAAAATAACTGCGGCTACCCGAACCTTGCTCACGCAATATCCATGACTGCTGACTCAATACTGAGAACGGGACTGATTTTTCGTATGCGAGAGGGTGATCTTTGGTTGCGATAACGACCATTTCATCTGTTAACCATGGGGTAGACAAGATATCTTTATTATTGATATTTCCCTCAAGAATAGCCAAATCTACTTCAAATTTGAGTAACTTACTCAGAATATCGTTAGTGTTTTCAATAGCTATTTTAGGCAACCAGTTATAGCTATTTCTAAACTCACCTAAAAGTGCAGGCAAAATATAGCTGCCAATGGTTTTACTACAACCCAAAAATAAATTGTGAACGCTGGCGCTGTCGGAAAATAATGTATTGATGTCTTTCATTCTTGAAAGCAGCTCATCAGCCACTGAGATTAATTTTTCCCCCTCCGGATTAATAAATATACGAGCGTGGTGACGATCGAATAGGGTTTGGCCCAGACGTTTTTCTAACTCAGCCAAGGTTTGAGAGACAGCTCCTTTCGTCATAAACAATTGGGAGGCTGCGACCGTTAAATTGCCGCTTTGCGCTACCGCTAGGAAAACTTTCAATTGCTTCAACGTGATATCCATTTGTTTATTTCTTCTAAACGCTAAGTCAATAAAAAAAGGATATCCTAAACAAAGGTGAGTATCTATATTTGCCCTATTCATTTATGTAGATTATGCTTTTGGCGGTAACATGTTAGAAATTATACATAGTAAAATCAGAGGATTACCGACGCCTATCGCCGGTCTGGCACTGGGTATTTCAAGTATAGGTTGGTGCCTGGAAAATGCATTACCCTTAAACGGTTTAGGTCAAAATATCGGGGCGATAATCGCATCGGTGCTGCTACTTGCCGTAGCCAGTAAATTTATTTTTCACTTCAGAGTTTTATTATCAGATTTAAAACATCCTGTGGTGGGTAGCGTGGTTCCTACCTTTACCATGGGGTGTATGGTGGTTTCCAAAGCCTTGGGCAATTTGAGTATGTTGGCGGGTGAGATCTTGTGGTCACTGGCGGTAGTAGTGCACCTGATTTTTCTTGCGGTATTTATTTATCATCGGATCCAAGAAATAGAAATGCATCATATGGTGCCGAGTTGGTTTGTTCCGCCCGTTGGGATTATTGTGGCTGACGTTGCGGTGCCTAATCAGGCCTTTATGGGTGTTGCGTATTTATTGTTAGTCATCGGTATGTTGAGTTACGCATGTATGCTGCCGCTGATGATCTATCGTTTTATGTTCTGCCGCGAAGTTCCGGATGCAGCGAAGCCAACCATTGCGATTATGGCTGCTCCTGCGAGCCTTAGTTTGGCAGGTTATTTAACCGTAGTGCCAAATCCTTCTTTACTGGTATGTGCATTACTGTTCGGTATTGCGATATTAATGACTTGCGTAATTTACATGTCATTCTTCCGTTTACTAAAATTGCCGTTTAGCCCGGGTTATGCTGCGTTTACCTTCCCAATGGCAATTGGTGCGACAGCGTTATATAAATTAGCGGATTTGGTGAGCAAGTATGAATTAGTACAAGATTACAGCTACCAACTTTATTATCTGGCTACCTTTGAGGCTGTCGTCGCTACCCTGATTATTACGTATGTCGCCATACGCTACATGTTTAACTACAGCGTATTTAATTGGAACTTACGTTTTATCGGTGAATAAAGTCAATCTGGATATTAATGAGCCCGTAATCTGGACTGTCCAACTTTTTATAGGGTCAGTCCAGATTACGGGCTTTAGAGGCTTTCTATTATCTTGCCATGCGGTGAGAAGTTACTCGATATTCTGAATCTGCTCGCGCATTTGCTCTATAAGTACTTTCAGTTCAATTGCTGAATTGGTGACTTCCGCATTAATAGATTTTGACGCTAGCGTGTTCGATTCACGGTTGAATTCTTGCATCATAAAATCAAGACGGCGACCAACGGCCTCTTTCTTCTTTAGAATATTATGCGTTTCTCTCACGTGAGCTTCCAGGCGATCCAGCTCTTCAGCGACATCGACACGCTGCGCCATCAGCACCAACTCTTGCTCCAGACGGGTGTTTTCCAGTTGAACCTGTGCTTCTTCCAATTTGCTTAGCAGACGCTCACGCTGCCACTGCAAGATGTTTGGCATATGAGCTCGGACTTTAACCACTTCTGCGCTTACGCCATCCAGGCGCTGCTCAATCATGGCTTTCAGCGCTGCACCTTCAGATTCGCGGGCAACAATAAAGTCATCGAGAGCAATATCCAGCGCTTGCATCAGTTCGGTGCTAATAGCATCCAAATCCTGTTCTTCAGCAGACATCACTCCCGGCCAGCGCAGCACATCCAGCGGATTGACTTCGCCTTCGTCGCTTTGCATTTTGACCCAGTTCGCCGCTTCAACCAGCTGTTTAGCCAGTTTTTCGTTCAGGATCAGTGAACTTTGTGCTGTAGGATCCATCTCGAAGCGCAGATGGCATTCAATTTTGCCTCGAGTCAGACGGGAGCGAATACGCTCGCGAATGACCGGTTCCAGACTGCGGAACTGTTCTGGCAGGCGAATGTAGGTTTCTAGATAACGTTGGTTAACGGAACGCAGCTCCCAGGCTGCGCTGCCCCATTCACCCTTAATATCACGCCGGGCGTAGGCGGTCATGCTGCGGATCATCGTTGCGTACCCGTTTCAAAGAAAAGATGCAGGGATTATAGCCTCGCAGCCTCAGGCAGGATAGGCATTACATCACTAAGGCCGTATAATGCGCGACCAATATCGATTTAACGCCGGAGAATTCCCATGCGCCCAGCAGGCCGAGCACTAGAACAAGTACGTCCATTAACCCTGACCCGTAATTATACGAAACACGCTGAAGGTTCCGTGTTGGTTGAGTTTGGCGATACCAAAGTATTGTGCACCGCGACCGTTGAAGAAGGCGTACCGCGTTTTCTTAAAGGGCAGGGACAAGGGTGGATCACCGCTGAATACGGTATGTTGCCGCGTGCAACGCATAGCCGTAACCCGCGCGAAGCCGCTAAAGGCAAGCAGGGTGGCCGTACATTGGAAATCCAGCGTCTGATCGCCCGCTCACTGCGTGCGGCGGTAGATCTGAAAAAACTGGGTGAATTCACCATCACTTTAGACTGCGACGTGATTCAGGCTGACGGTGGCACTCGTACTGCGTCTATCTCCGGTGCCTGTGTGGCACTGGCCGATGCGCTTAATGCATTGGTTGCCAAAGGTAAACTGAAAGCTAACCCGATGAAAGGGCTGGTCGCCGCTGTCTCTGTCGGTATCGTAAAAGGTGAGGCCCTGTGCGATTTGGAATATGTGGAAGATTCTGCAGCAGAAACCGATATGAACGTGGTGATGATGGAAGATGGTCGAATGATTGAGGTGCAAGGCACCGCAGAAGGCGAACCGTTCAGCCATGAAGAGTTGCTGGCGTTGCTGGCTTTGGCGCGGGGAGGAATAGAAACCATCTTCCAGGCGCAGAAAGCGGCGTTGGAACAATAATTTTTATAAAGGCGACCTGATAGTCGCCTTTTTTATACCCGGTTGCCTGAGAGCATTTTATCGAGGATAGATGCGGTAACTGACCACAGCAGTCACTAATCTGGAAAGGAGATACACCAATGAAAGCCTATCAGCGCGATTTTATTGAGTTTGCGCTTAACAAACAGGTTTTGAAGTTCGGCGAGTTTACCCTGAAGTCAGGGCGGATCAGTCCTTACTTCTTTAATGCAGGACTGTTTAACACCGGGCTGGATCTGGCGTTATTGGGGCGTTTTTATGCGGCAGCCCTGATGGATTGTGGCGTAGAGTTTGATCTGCTGTTTGGCCCTGCGTACAAGGGGATTCCTATTGCTACCACAACGGCGGTAGCATTGGCAGAACACCATCAGCGCGATGTTCCTTACTGCTTTAATCGTAAGGAAGCGAAAGATCACGGTGAAGGTGGCAGCCTGGTGGGAAGCCCGTTACAAGGGCGTGTGATGCTGGTTGATGATGTGATTACCGCGGGTACCGCTATTCGTGAGTCCATGGAGATTATCGGCGCGCAGGGCGCTTCTCTGGCGGGCGTGATGATTTCGTTAGACCGTCAGGAACGTGGCCGCGGTGAAATTTCAGCTATTCAGGAAGTGGAACGGGATTATCACTGCAAAGTCATTTCTATCGTGACTTTGAATGATTTGATTACCTATCTGGAAGAAAAACCGGAAATGGCCGATCATCTGGCCGCGGTTCGTGTTTATCGCGAGAATTACGGCGTTTAAGCCATTTTGCTGAAAACAAAGTGCAAAGACGAAAGGGCCAATTGGCCCTTTTTACTTTTTGCGGTGACTGACTATTGGCCGTCACCTATTGTAATTGCGCCATCACTAGCGGCCAGCGGGCATCGAACTCTTGCGTTGGCAAATAGCGGAATTCGGAGCGAACAAAGCGAGACAGCATCCCTTCACAAAAAGCCAGCAATTGCGTCGCCAGCAGGGTTTCATCATGTGCAAAGCCCTGACCTTCCCGTAGCTTTCTTTCTCGTAATACCTGACGTAGCTGAGCTTCAATACGTTCAAATAGCTGATTAATCCGGCCCTGTAAACGATCCTGCTCAAACATCAAAGCATGTCCGGTCATAATTCGGGTTAGCCCTGGATTGCGTTCGGCAAACCCAAGAACCAGCAATAGAATAAGCCTGAGACGATTAAAAGTTTCTTTTTCGTCTTGCAGAATTAAATTAATGCGGGACATAAGACTATCTTCAATAAACTCGATCAGGCTATCGAACATCTTGGTTTTGCTGGGGAAATGCCGATATAGCGCAGCCTCAGAAACACCAACGTTGGCGGCAAGCTTCGCGGTGGTGATCCGCTGGCTGCCATCGCTGGATTCCAGCATTTGCGCCAAAGCTTGCAATATTTCCTCGCGCCGATTCCTTTTCGTATTTTCTTTCTCTGCCATGTCCGATTAGACCCTTGCTAAAAATGACTTAATTAACAAAAACCTGAACACCGGCCGCGCTGGATACAATGCCCAGGCGGCTTATGTGATAGCTTTTTTACGGTATCGAGGTTTAGGGTAGGTTATTGGCGTCCAGAATGACCAAAACCACCGGTGCCGCGTTCGCTGAGGTCAAAATCTTCGACCAGATTGAACTCGGCTTGTACTACAGGCACAAACACCATCTGGGCAATACGTTCGCCCGGTTCGATAGTGAAAGACTGCTGGCCACGGTTCCACACGGAAACCATCAGTTGCCCCTGATAATCGGAGTCGATCAAGCCGACCAGATTACCTAACACCACGCCGTGCTTATGGCCTAAACCTGAGCGCGGCAGAATTACCGCCGCCAGACCAGTATCGCCAATGTGGATAGCCAGACCGGTTGGCAGCAGAGTCGTTTGCCCCGGAGCCAGGTCTACTGCGCTATCCAGGCAGGCACGTAGATCCAAGCCAGCTGAGCCAGGTGTGGCGTAGGTCGGCAATGGAAATTCGGTGCCAATACGTGGATTCAGAATTTTAACGTCGATTTTTTTCATCATAACGGCTGACAATCTCGTCTATTAAACGCTGACCAAGCAGGGATTTATCGCTGTGGGGCAAGCGTTTCTCTCCGTTCGGCCAAAAAAGGTGCAATGCATTGGTATCACTATTAAAACCATGCTCTGCGAGCGAAACATCATTGGCGCAAATCAGGTCCAGATTCTTCCGCACCAGTTTTTGTCGCGCATATTCTTCCACATTCTGGGTTTCGGCAGCAAACCCGACGACAAATGGACGTTTTTTCGTCATTGCGGCGACGCCAGCAACAATATCTGGATTCTTCACCATTTTCAGCGTGATTTCATCACCCTGTTTTTTTATTTTTTCATCAGCAACCTGTTCCGCCCGGTAATCCGCTACGGCCGCACAGGAAATAAAAATATTCTGATGAGGGGCGGCTTGCTGAACGGCGCTTTGCATTTCAAGAGCGCTAATCACATCAATGCGCGTGACTCCGGCAGGCGTTGGCAGATTGACCGGCCCAGCGACTAAAGTGACGTGAGCGCCGCGCTGCGCTGCCGCCTGAGCGATGGCGAACCCCATTTTCCCTGAACTGTGGTTACTGATAAAACGTACCGGATCCAGCGCTTCACGAGTAGGACCGGCGGTCACCATGACATGAAGATGTTGCAGATCTTGTTTTACAGAAAAATGATTTTCCGCCAATGCCACGATTTCCAATGGGTCAAGCATGCGGCCAGGGCCGATATCGCCACAGGCCTGACTACCGCTGTCCGGTCCCCAAAGCAAAACGCCACGGCTTCCCAGCGTTTGCAGGTTGGCCTGTGTAGCGCTCGCGCGGTACATCTGCTGATTCATTGCGGGAACGGCGGCAACTGGGGCTGCGGTTGCCAGACAAAGCGTTGTCAGCAGGTCGTTGGCCATGCCTGCAGCCACTCTAGCCAGTAAATCGGCGGTGGCCGGAGCGATGATGACCAGATCGGCCCATTTCCCCAGCTCGATATGGCCCATAGCGGCTTCTGCGGCAGGATCGAGCAAATCATCAGAGACGGGATATCCCGAAACGGCCTGCAAGGTTAGCGGAGTGATAAAGGCTTTGGCAGCCGTTGTCATCACTACCCGCACGTCTGCGCCTTTATCGCGTAAGCGGCGTACTAGCTCGGGACATTTGTAGGCGGCTATGCCACCACTGATACCGAGCACAATATGTTTGCCGGAAAGTCCCGTCATCATGATTGTCCGAATGAAAGCCGAAAGAGGCGATATTTTAGCATAACCCATCGGCAGTTTTGCTATAGGGGGCAACGTAGGTTAGCGATCAATCTGAAATTTGCGTGGCGTCACGCAGGATTTATTGATGCTTGTCGTGAGGATAATCCGGCCATGGCATGATACTCCGGCATTGAGAATAGGGGAGTTCTAGGATGGAACTATGGCTGAAAGGGGATGGACCCAGAGAAAAATTACTGAAGTATGGCGCTGAGGCGTTAAGTGATGCTGAATTGCTGGCCATATTTTTACGAACGGGCATTCCGGGTCTGCATGTGATGGCGATGGCGGAGCACCTAATTGCCGAATTTGGCTCTCTATATCGTTTGATGTCGGCGGATTATCCGACGCTTTGTGCACAAAAAGGCATGGGAAAATCTAAATATAGTCAGATTCATGCCATTTCCGAATTGGCCACCAGATGTTTTTCTGACCATATGACTAAAGAGAATGCGATGTTAAATCCGCGAATGACGCAAAAATACCTGCAAAATTTGCTGTCAGAACGTGAGCGGGAAATATTTTTAGTGATGTTTTTGGATAACCAGCATCGTGTTATTCGCCATGAGGAGATGTTTACTGGTACCATCACCAGCGTAGAGGTCCATCCACGGGAAATTGTGCGTGAAGCGCTAAAGGTTAATGCTGTTGCGTTGATTCTGGCGCATAATCACCCGTCGGGGAAGGCTGAACCGAGCCAAGCCGACCGTTTAATCACTGCGCAGGTGGTAAAAGCCTGCTCATTATTAGATATTAGGGTGCTCGACCATTTAGTGGTTGGCCGTGGCGAATGTGTCTCTTTTGCTGAACGAGGCTGGATTTAGAGATATTTTCTCGATCCTTTCGGGATCTTTAGCTGTTCGGGACTTGAGCACTTACGCTTCAGAGCGTATACTACGCCACCTTTGAGAATCTTGGGTTTGGCGTGAAGAGCCTATCTCAGCAGGTTTATACCTGGTGACAGGGGTTTCTGACCTGATGACATTGAGTCTTCTCAGTGAATTTGCTGAGATGGGCTCTAAAGCCTGACGAGGCGGCCATACCCTATACGAAGCTCGAGCTGATTTGATTTTTGGAGAATAGACATGTCCCGAGTCTGCCAAGTTACTGGCAAGCGCCCGGTGAGCGGTAACAACCGTTCCCACGCAATGAACGCGACCAAACGCCGTTTTCTGCCGAACCTGCACTCTCACCGTTTTTGGGTTGAGGGCGAGAAGCGCTTTGTAACTCTGCGTGTATCTGCTAAAGGTATGCGTGTTATTGATAAGAAGGGTATCGAAACGGTCTTGGCCGAACTTCGTGCCCGCGGTGAGAAGTATTAAGGAACTGAATCATGGCTAAAGGTGTTCGCGAGAAGATCAAGCTGGTTTCTTCTGCTGGTACTGGTCACTTCTATACCACCACGAAGAACAAGCGTACTAAGCCGGAAAAATTGGAACTGAAGAAATTCGATCCAGTTGTCCGTCAACACGTGATCTACAAAGAAGCTAAAATTAAATAATTTTAGTGGATTAATAAAAAACCCGGCTTCGGCCGGGTTTTTTGTTATATAAAGGTCGGTAAACACGTTGAATCGGAGGTTAAATGCCTGAATTACCAGAAGTTGAAACCAGTCGACGTGGGATTGAACCCTACCTGGTCGGCCACAGCATTCAATATGCCATCGTCAGAAATTCCCGTCTGCGCTGGCCGGTTTCAGATGAAATACTGGCTCTGAGCGATCAACTGGTACTGAGTGTGCAACGCCGTGCCAAATATCTGTTACTGGAATTGCCAAAAGGCTGGATTATCATTCATTTGGGTATGTCAGGCAGTTTGCGGATTTTGCCGGAGGAAACCGAGGCAGAAAAACATGACCATGTGGATTTGGTGATCAGTAACGGCAAAATATTACGCTATACCGACCCGCGCCGCTTTGGTGCATGGCTATGGGCTTCGGATTTGGCAACCAGCAACGTGCTGGCTCATCTCGGCCCTGAGCCGTTAAGCGATGAATTTAGCGCTTCCTACCTGTTTAACCTGTCTCGCAATAAGCGAACCTTGGTTAAACAGTGGATTATGGATAATAAAGTTGTGGTGGGTGTGGGGAATATCTATGCCAGTGAATCGCTGTTCGTCGCCGGTATTGCTCCCGATCGCCCAGCGGGTTCGCTAACTGAAGCAGAAGTCGGATTATTAGTTGCAACTATCAAAATGGTATTGCTGCGCGCTATCGAGCAGGGCGGCACAACGCTACGTGATTTTTTGCAGTCGGATGGCAAACCGGGGTACTTTGCGCAGGAATTACAGGTTTATGGTCGAGCCGGTGAGCCGTGCAGGCGCTGTGGTCATCTGATTGAAAGTGCGAAACATGGGCAGCGCAGCACGTTTTTCTGCCGTCACTGCCAGCATTAAATCAGAGGTAAACTCAGAGTTTATCCAGTAAAGCCTTGGTAATTGGCGCGGGAAGGAATGGTGTGATATCGCCGCCGTGACGCGCCACTTCTTTTACTAACGAAGAGGAAATGAATGACCATTTCTCTGATGGCAGTAAAAATACGCTTTCCAGCGTAGGCATCAAATGACGATTCATATTCGCTAACTGCCATTCATATTCGAAATCCGATACCGAGCGCAAACCCCGAACCAGAATATTCGCTTTATGCTGCTGGGCGAAGGTTGCCATCAATTCGCTAAAACCGATCACTTCCACGTTGGTCAAATGCGCTGTCACTTCGCTGGCTAATGCAACGCGCTCATCCAGTGTGAACATCGGTTTTTTATGTGAACTATCGGCAATGGCCAAAATGACATGGCCAAACATGGAAGACGCACGAGTGACTAAATCCAGATGACCGTTGGTCATAGGATCAAAGGTGCCCGGATAAATGGCTCTGGTGATCATGGCGTCTCGCTTTTGCGTTATTTTTGGTTGAGTGCCCACAGGGCGGCGTATTTATTGAAAGTATATTGCGCATTAACTACGGCCAGCAATAACCCTTGTTTACCATCCAAAAATCCGGCGCGGAACAGCCAGGTCTTGCAAAAAGCGCCGAGAGTATGGCTAAGAATAGAGAAATAACTACAGCTTTTACCTTGTTGGTGGCGTTGTGTAGCCCAAGCCTCGGCGTAGCTGAGTTGTTTACGCTGAAAAGCAAAAAAATCACGACAGGTTAAGTGCAGTAAATCCCCTTTCAGCGGAATAACTTTCGCATTTCCGGCATCAACAGATTCATGCACCAGGTTATCGTTATATTGATATCGATGATGAGCATACAGACGCGTCACCCGATCCGGATACCAGCCGCTATGGCGCATAAAACGCCCCAAAAACAGATTTCTGCGGCCGCAGCTATACACGGCATCATCATCCGGAGACGCTAATACCACGTCGATAGAGGCTTTTAATTCAGGTGTGACGCGCTCATCGGCATCGATCATCAAAATGTAGTCACCGGTAGCGTATTGCTGCGCTCGCTGCCGCTGTTTGCCAAAACCTTGCCACTGAACGTTACTGTATACCTGCGCGCCGTATTGACGAGCTAAATCCAAAGTGTCGTCTTCACTGCCAGAATCTAAAACGACAATCTCATCAGCCCAGGAAATGGAGTCCAGGCATTCTGGGAGCAGATCCGCTTCATTCTTGGTGATCATCACCACAGACAGACGTTTTTTGGCGCTCATTAGTGGCTCCGCGGCGGCAAATAAGGTTCCAACAGATGCAATAATCGCTGCAATGCCCCTTGGTTCTCATGCAGAACCTCAACCGCATGGCGGCCATAGTAGAGGCGGCAATCTTCGTCGGTGAGCAGTACGCTAATTTCCTTCACCAGCGAGGCTGCATCGGTGACGGTGATGAGCCCTTCGGCCTGCTCAAGCTTGGCACAGATATCTTTGAAATTGAAAGTATGTGGCCCCATCATCACTGGAATCGCGTGGGCAGCGGCTTCGAGTGGGTTGTGCCCACCGCGTTCTATCAGGCTACCGCCGACAAATGCCATATCGGCAATTCCATATAAAAGCATAAGTTCACCCATGGTATCGCCGATCACCACCTGAGTGCTGCTGGATGGCACTTCGCCACCGCTGCGTAAGGTGTAGCTGAATCCGGCCTTTTGGGTCAGTTCAATCGCTTTCGGGAAACGTTCTGGATGACGTGGCACCAGAATCAATAATAGGGTTGGATACTGTAATAACAATTGACGATGAGCTTCCAGCAAAATGGCTTCTTCGCCGTCGTGGGTGCTGGTTGCAATCCACACAGGGCGATGGGCAGCCCACTGGCGGCGTAGGGTTATTGCTCGTGCGGCCAGTTCTGGTGTGACCGAGATATCAAACTTAAGGCTGCCAGTAATGGTCAACTGAGATCGTTTCAGACCCAATTCGATAAAACGCTCACCATCTTCCTGATTCTGCGCGGCAATCAGCGTGATACGTCGCAATATATTGCGAATAAAACCGCCAATCTTTTTGTAACCTGCGGCTGAACGTGCAGAAAGTCGCGCATTGGCGATAACTAATGGAATTTTACGGTGGTGCAGCGCATTAATCAGGTTTGGCCATAGCTCGGTTTCCATGATGATAACCAGCTTAGGATTAACCTGATCGAGAAAACGATTTACGGAACCGGGAAGATCATAAGGGAGATAAACGTGATGAACGTCTTTGCCAAAGGCAGATTGCACTCGCTCAGAACCGGTTGGCGTCATGGTCGTTACCGTAATCGGCAATGAGGGATAGCGGTGGCGTAAAGCTCTAACCAACGGAATAGCCGCGAGAGTTTCACCGACAGAAACGGAATGCAGCATAATGCCGCCAGAGACCACTTTACCGGCACAGAAACCATAACGTTCTCCCCAGCGCTTACGGTAAGCAGGGGCTTTACGGCTACGTAGCAACAATCGCAGCCAAATCAAAGGTTGGATTAGGTAGAGGAGTACCTGATATAAACGCAGCAACATTCTATCAAATTCATTTATATGAGTTATTCAGAATAATACCATAACTGCTGAAGAAAGGCTCTCTTCCGGTTATGTAATGTCCAATGGTGGCTAGCGCCGATCTATTTTACCCGCTCATATATTAATCAGTATAAAAACCGAACCCGTTCCCTGGTTTGAACGGGTATTTTTATCTTATCGAGAATAAGACTGATTACAGTAAAAAGGCGAAAAACAGCATATAAGAGTGAGAAGTTTATTGGTGATTATTTTTTATCTATTAACCTGAAAATATCCGTATTACAGAGAGATAAAATATCTGAGTGCTTCATGACATTGCTTAACCCATTGGTCGTTATGAAGATGATCGCCTTTATTAGAGATTTCCTTTAATTACTTTCGTTAATCGCCGGAATATCGCTGCGGATAAATGACTTATTCTTACTTAAATATCATTTTCTCATGCATGTAATAGTTAATTATCACGGTAAAAACTAACAGCATATTATTAATATTTTCCGCAGCGAAGCGAGCGGCAAAATATTCGTCTGATAAAGGGTAATCAGTGAGAGTTAAGAGAAAACTGCGCAGCGAGAGAGGCTGCGCAGATGAGGGGATTCGGTCACTTAGACGATGATTTTATCCAATTCTGCCATGATAATTTTGGCTTGAATGGTATCCATGCTTTTCTCTTTAGAGATAACGGATACCTGATTTTCACCATAACCGCCAATTAATCCGGGATCGGTTGGGCCAAACAGCGTGATGTTAGGCCGCGCTAACGCTGCCGTTAGATGACTTAGCCCGGTATCAACGGAAACCACAGCTTTGGCACCGGCTAATACCTCGGCAACTTGCTGTAAACTCAGTTTTGGCAGCACTTCCACGTGAGGGAAATTATCGGCCAGACGCACTGCGCGTTGATATTCATGCTCTGCGCCCCACGGCAGTTTAATTTTCAGCCCAGTAGGTTGAACCAACTGAATTAACTGACGCCAATGGCTTTCCGGCCAGTGCTTACTGTCACGGGTCGTCGCATGTAGGAAAACCAGATATTGCCCAGCGTCTGGCGGTAACTGGCTGAGGAAACGCTGAGCGATAGCGTAATCACCGACGGTTTCCGGCTTGGTATAACCCAGACTTTTAGCAAAGAGCTGGCGAGTACGCTCAACGGCATGTAGCTGCTTGTCTATTTCATGACGGCAGTTATAAAACCAACTGGCGAAGGGTTCCCGGGCGCTTTTGCAATCTGGGCCGTGTCGGGTGCCCTTGGCAATGCGGGTGATGAGCGCCGCGCTTTTTATCAGGCCCTGAGCATCGATCACCAAATCATAGCTGCGCTCTTGCACGATTCGTTTGAAGTCACAGCGTTCTTGCCGTGTATCACTACCAAACCAGTTTTTGCGCCAGCGGCGAATGGCCACCGGAATCACTTTATCCACCGCCGGATGCCAACTGGGAATCTGAGTAAACCCTTCTTCTACCACCCAATCGAAACGGATTCCGGGAATGGCGCTCATTGCATCGGTCAGAGCGGGTAACGTATGCAAAACGTCACCCATCGATGAGGTTTTAATGATCAATACGTGCATCAGTGCGCCTCATTTACCGTTGAAGACTGTGTTGCCAACTGCAGCTGTAGTGCGGCCAAAACCTGCTCTGGCTGAATGTCGATCAGGCTTTGGTGGTAGCCTTGATCGGCATCTCCTTTGCGCACTTTGTGGTAGCCGGTAATCAAACGAATAACCGTCGCTTTATCTGAAAGTGGCGGTGTGAAGGCTGGGCTGCTTGGGCCATATAAGGCCACCAAAGGTTTGTTCAACGCGGCGGCAACGTGCATCAGGCCGGAATCGTTGCTCACCACGGCGCTACAGGCGGCAATCAGTATTACCGCTTGATCCAGCGTCGTTTGCCCAGCCAGATTCAGGCAGAAATCGCGACTTTCTGCCTGAAGTGCCTGACGAATATCTTCTCCCGCTTTATGGTCTTTTTCAGAACCAAACAGGGTGATTTGATAACCGTCATCAATGAGTTTTTGTGCCAAAGTGGCGTAATGGTAGTGCGGCCAACGTTTGGCTGGGCCAAATTCGGCACCGGGACAAAAACCGATGATTGGCCGATTATCGCTGAGATTAAAAGCGGCGGTGGTTTCCGCAATTTCTTCATCCTGCACCTGTAACTGCGGCCAGAGAATGGGCTGCGGCAGATCGGCTTCGGAAGTAATTCGCGACTTATCGTAAGCCAGCGCAACATAACGCTGAACCATCAGCGGGAAAGCCTGTTTATCCAGAATGCGCATATCGTTGAGCAGGAAATAACGCATTTCACCGCGCCAGCCTGTACGCTGACGAATACCGGAAAAGTAGGGTATTAACGCAGATTTGAACGAATTGGGTAAGACATAGGCGCGATCATAGGCTTCCTCGCGCAAAGCGATACCCAAACGGCGACGGCCTTCCAGATTAAATACCCCATGACCGAGCGGCATTGGGATAGCGCGGCGCACCTCTGGCATTCTGGCCAGAAGTGGACGGCACCACGCGGGTGCCATCACATCAATCTCTGCTGCCGGATATTCGGCCTTCAGGGTGCGGTACAAACTTTGCGACATCATCATATCGCCAACCCAAGAAGGGCCGATGACCAGTATTCTCATACCGTTATCAATTCCTTGCAGCGAATGACTTAAATAGGGCGATTTAACCAGCCCAGATACTCTTTTACCCCTTCGGCGACGGTTTTGAACGGTTTGTCATAACCGGCTGCGCGTAGGTTGGTCAGGTCGGCCTGAGTGAATGCCTGATAGCGACCTTTCAGTTTTTCCGGGAATGGAATGTATTCCACTGGCCCGCTCTGATGGTATTCCACCACGGCGTCCGCCACTGCCTGGAAGGATTCGGCACGGCCAGTTCCGCAGTTGAAAATACCGGAAACGCCGTTCTGCCAGAACCACAGATTGACCGCAGCTACGTCACCGACATAGATGAAATCGCGTTTAAAGTTCTCGCTGCCAGCGAACAGTTTAGGTGCTTCACCAGCGTTGATTTGATTGTTCAGGTGGAAAGCAACGCTCGCCATGCTGCCTTTATGGCCTTCGCGCGGTCCGTAGACGTTGAAATAGCGGAAGCCACAAATTTGTGAATCCGCTTGCGGCAGAATTTCACGAACATATTGATCGAACAGGAATTTTGAGTAGCCGTAAACGTTCAGTGGCTGCTCATATTGGCGATCTTCAATGAAATTATCGGTTCGGCCACCGTAAGTTGCAGCTGAAGAGGCATACAGGAATGGAATACCGCGATCCAGACAGAAATGCAGAATGTCTTTGGAGTACTGATAGTTGTTATCCATCATGTACTTGCCATCCCACTCGGTGGTAGAGGAGCAAGCGCCTTCATGGAAGATGGCGTCGATATCGCCCATATCATCACCGGCAACAATGCTAGCGACAAAATCTTCTTTATCCATGTAATCCGCGATGTCCAGATCGACCAGATTGACGAACTTAGTGCCGTCTTTCAGGTTATCTACCACTAGAATATCTTTATATCCTATATCATTCAGTGCCTTAACGATGTTGCTGCCAATAAAACCGGCGCCGCCAGTGACGATAATCATCAGGTTCACCCTTATTAATCTGCTTGGTTGGGCACAATGCCCTACACATTATTTGGTGCCATCATAACATTTCATGCGTAAGCGCACAGCCGGAAGGGGGGTAATCGCCCTTTTTGTATGGGGCTTTAGGATAGTTCCCCGTGATATATGCTGCATTTCTTACATTCTCTAACAAGGTTTCTCGTCAGTAAGCCAGCAACTTAGTAAAATGTGAGGCGAAATTGCCAAATCTGGAGATAACCGAATGCCCGCGTCTTTCTATCAACAACTAGAACAACAACTGGCTACTACCCGTGCTGAAGGTTTGTATAAAGAAGAGCGGATTATCACTTCCGCCCAGCAAGTCGATATCGCTGTAGCTGATGGAAGTCATGTAATCAATTTCTGTGCTAATAACTATCTGGGGCTGGCTAACCATCCGGCGCTGATCGCTGCCGCGAAAAAAGGGATGGACACACACGGTTTTGGTATGGCCTCCGTGCGCTTTATTTGCGGTACGCAGGACAGCCACAAGCAGCTGGAGCAGAAGATCGCCAGCTTCCTGGGGATGGAAGATGCCATTCTCTATTCTTCCTGTTTTGATGCCAACGGCGGGCTGTTTGAAGCGCTGTTGGGGCCGGAAGATGCCATTATTTCCGATGCGTTAAACCATGCGTCAATTATTGACGGCGTGCGTCTGTGTAAAGCCAAGCGTTATCGCTACGCTAACAATGATATGGCTGAGCTGGAAACCCAACTGAAGCAGGCAAAAGCGGACGGCGCTCGTCATATCATGATCGCCACTGATGGCGTGTTTTCTATGGACGGCGTGATTGCTAACCTGAAAGGCGTTTGTGATTTGGCCGATCAATATAAAGCGCTGGTGATGGTTGATGATTCCCACGCAGTAGGCTTTGTTGGTGCCAACGGGCGCGGCACCCATGAATACTGCGAAGTGATGGGTCGTGTTGATATTATCACTGGTACTTTGGGTAAAGCGTTGGGCGGCGCATCCGGCGGCTATACCGCAGGCCGTAAAGAAGTGGTGGAATGGCTGCGCCAGCGTTCACGTCCGTACCTGTTCTCTAACTCATTGGCTCCGGCGATTGTTGCAGCGTCCATTGAAGTCCTTTCTCTGCTGGAACAAGGGGATGCTCTGCGGGAACGCCTGTGGGCTAACGCCCGTCTATTCCGCGAAAAAATGACGGCGGCTGGTTTCACGTTGGCAGGAGCCGACCATGCGATTATTCCGGTAATGCTGGGCGAAGCTAAATTAGCGCAGGAATTTGCTAACGCGTTGCTGAAGGAAGGTATTTACGTTACCGGTTTCTTTTATCCGGTCGTGCCGAAAGGTCGGGCGCGGATTCGCACCCAAATGTCTGCTGAACACACGACTGAGCAGGTTGAACGTACCATCAATGCATTCGTGCGCATTGGTAAACAACTAGGCGTTATTGCATAAGGAATTTCAATGAAAGCACTATCTAAGCTGAAAGCGGAAGAAGGCATTTGGATGACCGATGTGCCTCAGCCTGAATTGGGTCACAATGACATTATGATCAAAATCGCTAAAACGGCGATTTGCGGTACGGATGTGCATATTTATAACTGGGATGAATGGTCACAAAAAACTATCCCGGTTCCTATGGTTGTAGGGCATGAATACGTCGGTAAAATTGTCGCTATCGGTCAGGAAGTTAAAGGTTTTTCCATTGGCGATCGCGTTTCTGGCGAAGGGCATATTACCTGCGGACATTGCCGTAACTGTCGCGGAGGCCGCACTCACCTGTGCCGTAATACCATTGGCGTCGGTGTTAACCGCCCGGGTTCATTCGCTGAATATCTGGTGATTCCTGCCTTCAATGCGTTCAAAATTCCTGACAACATTCCCGATGAGCTGGCCGCCATTTTCGATCCGTTTGGTAACGCGGTTCACACTGCATTGTCCTTCGATCTGGTGGGGGAAGATGTGCTGGTTTCCGGCGCTGGTCCTATTGGCATCATGGCCGCAGCGGTGTGTAAACATGTCGGTGCGCGTAACGTGGTTATTACTGACGTGAATGAATATCGCCTCGATTTGGCGCGCAAAATGGGCGTCACTCGCGCGGTAAACGTTAGTAAAGAAAACCTGAACGACGTGATGACTGATCTGGGTATGACCGAAGGTTTTGATGTGGGTCTGGAAATGTCCGGCGCGCCGCCAGCTTTCCGTACTTTGCTGAATGCGATGAACCACGGCGGCCGCATTGCCATGCTAGGGATACCGCCATCCGATATGTCTATCGACTGGAATCAGGTTATCTTTAAAGGGCTGTTTATTAAAGGTATCTACGGTCGCGAGATGTTCGAAACCTGGTACAAAATGGCTGCATTAATTCAGTCTGGTCTGGATTTAACACCAATCATTACTCACCGTTTCTCTATCGATGAGTTCCAGAAAGGCTTTGACGCTATGCGCTCTGGTCAATCAGGGAAAGTCGTATTGAGCTGGGATTAACGGCTAACTGAGATTCTATCAGGTAGATAAACAATGCCGGGCATGATGACCCGGCATTGTTTTATTTGGTTTTGTTAAACCAGAAATGCCAGCGCTGCTGCACGAAAGTCGCCACTGGGCTTTGTATCAGACTTTCCCCCAGAATTTTAAACATCTCGTCGGCGTAGATTTTCTCTGGCGTATGTCCCGCTTTCATTTTACATTGCTTAATGGCTTTTAACCTGCTGTCTTTAAACGGATCGCGTGATTTAACCGGCTTGACTGGCGTCAGCGTGCCTGAATTATGCTGCACCGGTTCATTCAGTAACGCACTAGGGCGAACCAATACGATATCTGACGGTAATTCCGGCAGCATCTGCTGCAATACCCGAATGGTAGAGGGATGAGGATGCCCGATGGCAATAGCCGAACCATTTTTACGCGCTAGCTGAATGGCGCGATTGAACTGCTGACGAATAGCCGCATCATTCTGCACATCATCCAGAAAAACTTTGCGTTTTATGACTTTAACGCCAGTGCCTTCCGCTGCCCGGCTGGCCTGAGTATTGCCGATTGTCACGCTATCCAGAAAATACAGCTGATAATGTTCCAGCGCCTGCATGACTTTTTGCATTCCGGACAGGCTGGAAGTCATTGCGCTACCCATATGATTATTCATACCTACGGCGTAAGGAACGTTGTTTACCGCCTGACGAATAATGCGCTGAATTTCTTCGCTGCTCATATTAGGCTGCAAAGTATCCCGTTCTAATGGCTGCTTGCTCAAGGGTGCCATCGGCAGATGGATAAGAACCTCACGCCCTTGGCTGTGGGCTTTGATGGCCATTTCTTTGGCGTGGGGAGCATTAGGCAAGATGGCCACCGAGATCGGTAACGGCATCTGGAGAATTTTGTTTTCGTTCTGCGGGCGATAACCGAAGTCATCGATAACAATAGATAATTTTCCTGCCTGCGCGGAGCAGGCTATCAGCAAAGTGCCGAATACAAACAGTGAGCGAGCTTTAAAATAGCGCAATGCTTTTTCCCTAATTCAATTCCCTATCTTCCTAACCAGGGTTGTGGGTTGACCGCCTGTCCCTGACGACGGATCTCGAAATACAGAGAAGGCTCACCCTGGCCTCCGCTGGTACCGACCAGAGCAATCGGCTGGCCGGCTCTAACCTGAGTCCCAACGCTGACTAACGCGCTTTGGTTATAACCATACAAACTCATATCGCCTTTACCGTGTTCAACGACGACGACGAGACCGTAGCCCTGTAACCAGTCGGCCAGCAGGACGCGGCCATCGGCAATGGCTTTGACTTCGCTGCCTTCTGGCGCGGAAATAACCATACCTTTCCAGCGTAGTTCTCCCTGTAATACTTCACCAAATCTATGTGTAACATTACCGCGTACTGGCCACAAAGCCTGCCCACTTGGGCGACCTAAACCGCCGGTACGTGCCATCAGAGAGCGCTCACTTTCGCTCGGCTTATAGCTAGAGCCGGTTTTCTTCGCTTGTTGCTCTTTAAGCTTAATCTGCTCTCGAACCCGCGCGGCCTCTTTGGCTTCTCGTTCAGCGCGGGCTTTGGCTTCCCGTTCTGCTTTGGCTATTTGATCGCGCAGACGGGTTTCATTCTGTTTCAGTTCCGCCAGACCCTGCTGGTCTTTTTCCAGCGAGGCTTCCAGAGAAATCAGCGTTTTTTTACGTGCTGAACGAGCCTGTTCCAGCTTCTGTTGCTGAGACTGTTGTTCGTTCAATAGGGATTTCTGCTGTTGCTGTTTTTCTACCAGCGTTTTTTTCTGCACCGCGAGATCGCTTCGAGTCTGTTTTAACGTATTGATTGATTTCAGACGGGCTTCATTCAGATAGCTGAAATAGGCCAGAATGCGTTCGCTACGCTGACTTTCCTCACCGCTAAGAATGAGTTGCAATCCGCTGTGCTGCCCTTGTTTAAAGGCTGCATCCAACTGTTTAGCTAGAATATTTTGCTGGAGTGACTGCTGACTTTGCAGTTTTTCAATCGAGCCGTTGAGCTTGGCGACGTCTTTACCCAACTCAGTCAAAGTGGCTTGGGTGTCGCGCAGGCTACGGCTGGCTTGGGCAATAGTATTTTCTTGTTGTTTCAGCTGATCGAGCAGTGCGCTGCGTTGCTGTTTTTGTTGCTGAACGCTTTTCTCTTTTTCAGCAATATTTTGCTGAATAGTTTTCAATTGGCTCTTGTTATCGGCCGTTTTTGCAGCAACGGGAGCATCTGCAGCCTGGCTGGATAATGGCAATAGCAAGACGCCAGCGCAAAAAACGCTGGCGTACAGTATGGCTAACGGACGACGCGTAAACCGGGTTGGCAGCAGGCCCACTGGGGATTGGCTGCTGCCGGGGGTTGCGTTTTCAGTCACCATCAAACGTGCAAATAACGCCTTATCCTTCATAAGAAAGGATTATTCCACGATGAACAGCGGCTTACCAGTCATCTCTTGCGGGATTTCCATTTCCATTAGTGACAGCATGGTTGGCGCGATATCAGAAAGCTTACCGCCAGCCACCGCGGCAACCGGTTTATTGCCGACGTAAATCAGCGGAACCGGCAGGCTGGTGTGGGCGGTGTGAGCCTGACCTGTCGCCGGATCGCGCATTTGCTCGGCGTTGCCGTGGTCTGCGGTAATCAGCAACTGACCGTCAGCAGCTTTAACTGCATCAACAACCTGTGCAATACAGCCATCCAGCGTTTCGATCGCTTTTACTGCCGCATCATAATCACCGGTATGACCAACCATATCGCCATTTGGATAGTTACAGATGATGACATCGTATTTACCGCTGCCGATCGCCCCGACCAGTTTTTCGGTCAGCTCGGCAGAACTCATTTCTGGCTGTAGATCATAAGTCGCCACTTTCGGTGAATTCACTAGAATACGGTCTTCACCTTTAAATGGTTCTTCAACGCCGCCGTTGTAGAAGAAGGTGACGTGAGCATATTTCTCAGTTTCAGAAATGCGTAACTGGGTTTTATCGTGCTTCATTAACCATTCGCCAAAGGTATTAACCAGTGATGCTGGCGGATAAGCGCAGGCAGCATTGATATCGGCTGCATACTCGGTCAACATCACGAAATCGCCGAAGTTAACTACTTTATCGCGCTTGAAGCCGTCAAAGTCTGGATTAATAAAGGTGCGAGTGATCTGACGAGCGCGGTCGGCGCGGAAGTTCATAAAGATCAGCGCGTCGCCATCATTCATAGCGGCATCGGGTTCGCCAGCGGCTTGAATCACCGTCGGTTTTACAAATTCGTCGTTTTCGCCGCGGGTATAGGCATCAGCCAAACCCTGCATGGCGTTGGCTGCGGTAAACTCGCCCTTGGCCTGAGTTAGCAGGTCATAAGCCAGTTGGACGCGATCCCAGCGGTTATCGCGATCCATTGCGTAGTAACGACCAATAATGGAGGCGATACGGCCTTTGCCTAATGCAGCAAATTTATCGCTAAACATTTTCAAAGAGGACTCGGCGCTACGCGGCGGCGTATCACGGCCATCGAGGAAGGCGTGCAGGTAGATTTTCTCGGCACCGCGTTGGGCAGCCAGCTCGACCATCGCCAGAATATGCGCTTCGTGGCTGTGAACCCCACCGGCGGATAGCAGGCCCATGATGTGTACCGCTTTGCCAGCTTTTACTGCTTTATCAACGGCGGCGGTCAGCGTCGGGTTAACAAAGAAATCGCCCTCTTTGATCTCTTTATCTAGGCGGGTTAAATCCTGATAAACAATGCGACCCGCGCCCAGATTGACGTGGCCAACTTCAGAGTTACCCATCTGACCGTCTGGCAACCCGACGTCCAGACCGGAAGCAGCAATCAGCGTGTGCGGATTTTGCTGCCACAAGCGGTCCATCACTGGCGTTTTGGCATTCAAAATAGCGTTATCCTGATGGTCTTCACGGTGGCCATAGCCATCCAGAATAGTCAGAACTAATGGTTTTTTATTGCTCGACATTGCTTAACCTCATTTTCTTATAAGTCCAAGTGTTAATAGGCATGGGTTATACGTGGGTCGCTCATGGCTATTGACACTTATCGCTTTCGTAATTTTACTACAAAGCAGGTTAAAAATAGCCCAAAGAGATCAAGGTTGGCGTGGGATGGGCGTGATTGTGGTGGTTTAAATGATGAAAACTTTCCGCGATCCCTCTCAGTTTCTGCAATACCACTTGCTTACTGGCTGTATTTGCTGCAACGCGCAGGTATACTCTGTGACCTTGAATATTGACCCCTAACTAACGGGAGTTTTTCCCCCTATGTTGCAAGAAATTATGCAATTCATTAGCCAGCATCCTATTTTGAGTCTGGCTTGGGTGGCTTTGCTGGTTGCCGTGATCGTCACCACCTTTAAAAGCAGCCTGTCTAAAGTAAAAGAAATCACTCGTGGTGAAGCTACGCGTTTGATTAACAAAGAAGATGCGGTTGTTGTCGATACCCGTTCGCGCGAAGATTACCGCAAGGGCCATATCGCCAGCTCCATTAACCTAACGCCGACTGAAATTAAAAACGGCAGCTTGGGCGAGTTGGAAAAGCATAAAGCGCAGCCTATTATTGTTGTTTGTGCTAACGGTACTGCGTCTCGTACGTCTGCCGAAAATTTGAACAAAGCCGGTTTTGAACCTGTATTTACTCTGAAAGAGGGTATCTCTGGCTGGAGCGGTGAAAATCTGCCTCTGGCTCGCGGTAAATAAAACGTGGTAAGTAATAAAACCATCGCTTTATCAACGGAATATTAATATAACTGAGGTTTTGTCAATGGCGAAAATTGAGATATACACCAAAGCGACCTGCCCGTTTTGCGTTCGCGCAAAAGCGCTGTTAAACAGCAAAGGTGCAGCGTTCGAGGAAATCGCGATTGATGGTGATATGGCGACGCGTGAAGTTATGATTGAACGCAGCGGACGTTCCACCGTACCTCAGATATTTATTGATGGGCAGCACATAGGTGGCTGCGATGATTTACATGCGCTGGATGCGCGCGGTGGGCTTGACCCACTGCTTTAAACTCGTCGATGGGGATTCCCACGGCGGTAGTGCTGTTTAATAAGGATGTCTAACTAAGGGTACTTTTACACATGTCAGAACAAAACAACACAGAGATGGCTTTCCAGATCCAACGTATTTATACCAAGGATATCTCTTTCGAAGCGCCAAATGCACCGCAGGTTTTCCAGCAGGATTGGCAGCCAGAAGTTAAACTTGATCTTGATACTGCTTCCAGTCAGCTGGCTGAAGATGTGTATGAAGTGGTACTGCGCGTAACAGTTACGGCCTCTCTGGGCGAAGAAACTGCATTCTTGTGTGAAGTTCAGCAAGGCGGTATTTTCTCCATTGCTGGCATCGATGGCACCCAACTGGCACATTGCCTGGGCGCATACTGCCCGAACATTTTGTTCCCGTATGCCCGTGAATGTATCACCAGCCTGGTTTCCCGCGGTACTTTCCCTCAGCTGAATCTGGCACCGGTTAATTTTGATGCCCTGTTCATGAACTATTTGCAGCAGCAGGCTCAAACTGAAGGCGAAGGTGCCGAACAACGTCAGGATGCCTGATGAACACCACTGATGCTTCAATGACTGTAATCGGTGCCGGATCTTACGGCACCGCATTAGCCATCACGTTAGCGCGTAATGGTCACACCGTTGTGTTGTGGGGACACGATCCCAAACACATTCAGGCGTTGCAGGATGCTCGCTGTAATCAGGCTTTTCTACCGGACGTCCCTTTCCCCGACACATTATTGCTAGAAACCGATTTGTCCCGCGCACTGGCGGTCAGTCGTAATATTCTGGTGGTAGTGCCGAGCCACGTTTTTGGCAACGTTTTACATCAGTTAAAACCCCATTTACGCAGCGATGCGCGTATCGTTTGGGCAACCAAAGGGTTGGAAGCTGAAACCGGGCGTTTGCTACAGGATGTAGCACGGGAAATCCTCGGCGATACAATTCCGCTGGCGGTTGTTTCCGGGCCGACTTTTGCTAAAGAGCTGGCGGCAGGAATGCCCACGGCGATTGCATTGGCTTCAACGGACGCTCAGTTCAGCGAAGACCTGCAAGCGCTGCTCCACTGCGGTAAAAGTTTCCGGGTTTACAGCAACCCAGATTTTATCGGCGTGCAGCTCGGCGGCGCGGTGAAAAACGTGATTGCCATTGGTGCAGGTATGTCTGACGGCATCGGTTTTGGCGCGAATGCGCGAACGGCGCTGATTACCCGTGGTTTGGCCGAAATGAGCCGTTTGGGTTCCGCGTTGGGTGCCGATCCTTCCACCTTTATGGGCATGGCGGGGCTGGGTGATTTGGTGCTAACCTGCACGGATAATCAATCTCGCAACCGCAGATTCGGTATCATGCTGGGCCAGGGCGCAGGGGTTCAAGAAGCGCAGGACAAGATTGGCCAGGTTGTCGAAGGTTATCGAAATACCAAGGAAGTATTAGCTCTGGCGCAACGGTATGGTGTTGAAATGCCCATTACCGAACAGATCTATCAGGTGCTGTACTGCCATAAAAATGCCCGCGAAGCTGCCCTGACCTTATTAGGGCGCACCAAAAAAGACGAAAAAAGCGGCGTTTAACCCGTTAGATCAATGCGTACTAAGTCACCTTGGGGTTTCCTCGGGGTGACTTGTTTGTATCATAGGGAGAGTAAGGCATGTCGTCAGAAGAATTAGAGCAGGTCTGGAGCAGCATTAAATCAGAAGCGCGGGCGCTGGCTGATTGTGAACCCATGCTGGCCAGCTTTTTTCATGCGACATTGCTAAAGCATGAGAATTTAGGCAGTGCCCTAAGCTATATTCTGGCGAATAAATTAGCCGATCCCATAATGCCTGCTATTGCTATCCGGGAAGTGGTCGAAAACGCTTACCGCAGCGATCCCCATATGATTGTTTCCGCCGCGCGCGATATTTTGGCTGTGCGCTTGCGTGACCCTGCGGTGGATAAATACTCTACGCCACTGCTGTATCTGAAAGGTTTTCACGCATTACAAGCCTATCGAATTGGCCATTGGTTATGGGCGCAAGAGCGTAAAGCGCTGGCTATTTATCTGCAAAATCAAGTCTCTGTGGCTTTCGGTGTTGATATCCACCCTGCGGCAACCATTGGCTGCGGCATCATGCTGGACCACGCCACAGGTATTGTGATTGGTGAAACGGCAGTTGTTGAAAATGACGTTTCTATTTTGCAATCCGTCACCTTGGGCGGTACCGGTAAAACCAGCGGCGATCGACATCCTAAAATTCGCGAAGGCGTGATGATTGGTGCCGGGGCGAAAATTCTGGGCAATATTGAGGTAGGTCGAGGGGCTAAAATTGGTGCGGGTTCTGTGGTATTGCAAGCGGTTCCGCCTCATACCACTGCGGCGGGTGTACCGGCTCGGATCGTGGGTAAACCGGACAGTGATAAACCCTCCCTGGATATGGACCAGCACTTCAACGGCGTCAGCCAAGGTTTTGAATACGGCGACGGTATCTGATTCCTGCTATTAATCGAACGGGGCCACTCTGAGCCCCTTTCTGACAAATTTCTTACTCTTTCACCAATGCGCCGTTATATCCCAGCTGGCGCCATGCCTCATATACCACCACAGAAACTGCGTTCGATAGATTCATACTGCGGCTATCTGGTTGCATTGGAATCCTGATTTTTTGCTGTGCCGGTAACGCATCCAGAATACTGGCAGGTAAACCGCGAGTTTCTGGGCCAAATAACAGAAAATCCTTATCCTGATAACTCACCGCACTATGAGCTGGCGTACCTTTGGTGGTCAGTGCGAACAGGCGCTCGGGTTTTTCGCTGTCGAGAAAAGCCTGATAATCATGATGATGCTTAATATTCGTAAACTCATGATAATCGAGGCCCGCTCGGCGCAGCCTTTTGTCATCCCAGGTAAAGCCCAAGGGCTTGATCAAATGAAGCTGGCAGCCGGTATTGGCGCACAGACGAATGATATTGCCGGTGTTCGGTGGGATTTCCGGTTCAAATAAAACAATATTCAGCATAGGCCCCCCAGTAAAGAGGGGCGCAGGATACCAGAAACTCCGATTTGGTGCAGTGGGCATCCGTTGATATGGGCAGATTTGGCCAGTGAGAAAATGTGTCGATCTGGCCGAACCTGTGGGATCGGCCAAATGACTAGGCTTTGAATGGGTGTAGAGGAAGCCAGAGAATCAAGCGCAGGCCGCCAAGCGGGCTATCTTCCGCCCTAACCCAGCCACGATGCTGGCTTACGGCGTTTTCAACAATGGCTAAACCTAGGCCTGTACCGCCGGATTCGCGGTCGCGGGCTTCGTCAGTGCGGTAGAACGGACGGAAAATCTGTTCGCGGTCTTCTGCGCTGACGCCAGGGCCATCATCATCAACAGTGATGGTTACGCCTTGATTATCAGCTTGGAACGCTACTGCGATATGGTGGTGAGAATACCGCAGAGCATTACGAACAATATTTTCCAACGCGCTATCCAACGCCGACGGATTACCAAATAGCGTCCAAGGGCCCGGTGGAGCAGAGATTTCCAGCGTTTTACCCACCTGTTCGGCTTCAAATTGCGCATTTTCCAGCACGTTAGACCAAAGGTCATTAGCTTTAATCGGCTCTCGTGCTAGCTCATTCTTATGCTGGTTACGGGAAAGCACTAGCAGATCATTGATCATACTGTCCAACCGATGAGCTTCTGTTTCAATGCGTTCCAGCTCTTTTCCCTCTCCATGGCGACGGCGCATCAACGCTGTCGCCAACTGAAGGCGAGTCAGCGGGGTGCGAAGCTCATGGGAAATATCGGAAATCAACCGCTGTTGTGCGGCAACCATTCGTTCCAACGCACTGATCATTTGGTTGAAACTGGCACCCGTGGCTAGGAATTCCTGCGGGCCGGATTCCAGTTCAGGATGCTGTTTCAGATTTCCGCGAGCCACGTCATCGGCGGCATTTTTCAGTTTACGAGCCGGTTTAGCCAGGCTCCATGCCAGCCAGAGAAGCAGAGGCGCACTGATCAACATGGTGGCAATCAGTAACAGTAACGGCCGATCAAACATCAGGTTGATAAAGTCGGACTGTGGGCTACTTGCTGGTCGAATTAAATAGAGTTGGTAGTTGTCATCACCATCACGAATAGAAAATGGCCCGACCATTTCTGATCGACCATACTTTTTCTTTTTCGGCTGATCGGCATTATCCGATTGGCCAATAAAGTTACGTACAATCTGCATTTCATGACGTTCAGCGCCAATCACCCGGCCTTCGCTGGTCACTAACACCAGATGCTGGCCGGGGGGGGCCCATTTCTCAATGGCGCGATACAGCCGCCGCCACCACATCAAATCATTGGCAGGATCGTTGGCCAGTTCAACTTCAATATGCTGTTCCAGCATGACGCCCTGCCGCTGCTCATTTTCTAATAACGGCGTTAACTGCCGCGAATCCAGCTTAGGCACCATCAGCACTAGCATGAGCACTAGCGCTAGAGTAAACCAGAAAATAGCGAAGATTCGCGCCGTCAAACTGTTGATCATGTTTCAGATACCATCAAATATCCGCGGCCACGCAAGGTCTTGAACCAAGGTAAACCATCCTGACGTTCCGGTAACTTACGACGCAGGTTGGAAATATGCATATCAATGGCGCGATCAAATGGCGTCAGTCGTTTGCCCAAGACTTCCTGGCTGAGAAGTTCACGCGAAACCACTTGGCCCAGATGCTGAGCGAGTAAATACAGCAAGGTAAATTCTGTGCCGGTTAAATCTAGTACCTGACCTTCAAAGCTGGCTTCCTGACGACCCGGATTCAGTTGCAGGCAGTCAACTTCTAGCGTTGGTGCGCCTTGATCTACATTCTGCTGCTGTTCGCTCCAATTGGAACGACGCAAAATAGCGCGTATGCGTGCTACCAATTCACGATCGTTAAACGGTTTGGCCAAATAGTCATCTGCGCCTAACTCCAGACCCAGAACCCGGTCCAATTCACTGCCGCGCGCGGTCAGCATAATCACCGGCGTTTGGTGATGTTGACGTAGCTCTTTTAAGGTTTCGATACCGTTTTTACGCGGCATCATAATGTCCAGCAAAAGCAGGTCGATCGAACTGTCCAGCAGGTTTAGCGCTTGCTCGCCGTCATAGGCAACAACAACGTTGAAGCCTTCCATTTCAAGTAATTCTTTCAATAGCGAAGTTAGTTCGCGATCGTCATCAACAAGTAGAATTTTATGCATAGTTATTTCACCTCTAGACGCAAAATACGTTAACAATTGCCGCGATTCTATGACTTTACCTAGATTTACATCCCCTGACCTCAGTTTTACATGCACTGACGCTAGTTTTCAGCCAGACCTATACACTGCTTAACATTGAATTGCATAGCAGAGTGAATCCAGGAGTTAATCATGCGTAAAGTAACAACGTTAGTTATAGCGTCAATGTTGGCCTTCGGCTCTACCGCCGCATTTGCCGCTGATACTGTTGCAACCGCTGGCAACTGGTGTCACGACTTCGACGGCAAAATGATGAAAGGTGGTCGCGGCCACCATAACATGTTTGAAGGCTTGAACCTGACTGAGCAACAGCGTCAGCAGATGCGCGATCTGATGCGCCAGCATCGCGGAACTAAAACGGCAATGCCTGTCGCTGATCGGGAAGCAATGCATAGTCTGATTACCGCAGATAAATTTGATGAAGCCGCAGTTCGAGCGCAGGCTGAAAAAATGTCTAAACAACAGGTTGAGCGTCAGGTCGAAATGGCCAAAGTACGCAACCAAATGTACAACCTGCTGACGCCAGAGCAAAAAACTGCCTTAAACCAGATGCATAAACAGCGGATGGCTACAGTGCAGCAGGCTCCAGCAGCACAACCGGCTTCTGCCCAGAAGTAAAGTACTATCCAGTACCGTAAGGTACTACCCAGTAATACCCTGTTTTCCTTGCCATAGACACCATCCCTGTCTTTTAGCCCTCCATGATGGAGGGCTTTTTTTTGCCGGTATCCGTTATACTTGCCCCCTAAGATTCAATTTGGGACAAGTTATGGATCTGCAATATGCGCGGCTGGTTAAAGCTGCGGCCTTATCGGCTACTGCACTAGCATCAATTCTACTGTTAATTAAAATATTTGCCTGGTGGGCGACCGGTTCTGTCAGCGTATTGGCGGCTTTGGTCGATTCACTGGTGGATCTGGCTGCCTCTCTCACTAATCTGTTTGTGGTGCGTTACTCCCTGCAACCAGCGGACGAAGAGCATACCTTTGGTCATGGCAAAGCCGAGTCTTTGGCCGCTTTGGCTCAAAGTATGTTTATTTCTGGCTCCGCTTTATTCCTGTTTTTAACCGGCTTCCAGCATCTCGCCTCGCCGGAACCCTTACAAGATCCCGGTATAGGCGTCGGCGTTACTTTAGTCGCGTTATTCAGTACCCTGATTTTAGTCACATTTCAGCGCTGGGTGGTGCGTAAAACCCAAAGCCAGGCGATACGGGCCGACATGCTACATTATCAATCAGACGTGATGATGAATGGTGCTATTCTTATAGCATTGGCTTTAAGTTGGTACGGTTTTCACCGCGCCGATGCGTTATTTGCGCTGGGTATAGGCGTTTATATTTTATATAGCGCCCTGCGTATGGGCTATGAAGCGGTACAGTCATTGCTTGATAGGGCCTTACCTGATGAAGAACGGCAGGCCATTATTGATACTGTGACTTCCTGGCCGGGAGTGATTGGCGCTCATGATCTACGTACGCGGCAATCCGGGCCGACTCGTTTTATCCAGCTGCATCTGGAGATGGAAGACGATCTACCGTTGATGCAGGCGCATATTTTAGCTGAACAGGTTGAACGCGCGTTGTTACACCGTTTTCCGGGTGCTGATGTGCTTATCCATCAAGATCCTTGCTCGGTAGTGCCAAAAGAGCGCCATGCTCATTGGGAGCTGTAATTTTGCGTTGATTCTTGAAACTGTGTTACAGAATGATGGAAATATTTACCGTTACTTCGTGTGACTTGAATCAATTCAGCATAGTGTTTTTGCTATAATATCCAATATCATGGTCGTAGCGTTGATTTTATGTACTAGTATCGTGCTCATGGCATAATCGGCTAATAAAGAATTCTCAAAAAATCGCATCTACAAGTTCAGAGGTAGTCATGGTAAAGAAAATCGGTGTGCTAACAAGCGGCGGTGACGCGCCAGGTATGAACGCGGCAATTCGTGGGGTGGTTCGCGCTGCTTTGTCTGAAGGGCTGGAAGTTTTCGGTATTTATGATGGTTACCTCGGCTTGTATGAAGATCGCATGGAACAGCTGGATCGCTACAGCGTTTCAGACATGATCAACCGGGGCGGTACTTTCCTGGGTTCTGCGCGTTTCCCTGAGTTCCGCGATCCGGCCATTCGTGCAAAAGCCATTGAGAACATGAAAGCGCGCGGTATCGATGGATTGGTTGTTATCGGCGGCGATGGTTCTTATGCCGGTGCTGATTTACTGCAGGCGGAAGGCGGTATTTCCTGCGTTGGCCTGCCGGGCACCATTGATAACGATGTGGCGGGTACTGACTACACCATCGGTTTCTTCACTGCGTTGGATACTGTGGTTGAGGCCATTGACCGTTTACGTGACACCTCTTCTTCTCATCAACGTATTTCTATCGTTGAAGTGATGGGACGCTACTGTGGCGATTTGACTCTGGCTGCAGCTATCGCCGGTGGTTGTGAGTTTATCGCGATTCCGGAAGTGCCTTTCAATCCGGACGATCTGGTTTGTGAGATCAAAGCCGGTATCGCCAAAGGTAAAAAACATGCCATCGTGGCTATCACCGAAAAACTCTGTGATATCGATGAGTTGGCTAAATATATCGAGAAAGAAACTGGCCGTGAAACCCGTGCAACCGTACTGGGCCACATTCAGCGCGGTGGTTCACCGGTAGCTTATGACCGAATTCTGGCTTCCCGTATGGGTGCTTATGCGGTTGAACTGCTGATGAAAAATGTTGATCAGAGCAAAGGCGGTCTTTGCGTCGGCGTACAGAATGAGAAAATGGTTAACGACCTGATTTCTGTGTGTATCGATCCGAAGAACAAGAAAAGCAAATTCAAAGAAGACTGGTACGACACAGCGAAAAAACTGTTCTAATCCACGTTCCAGGTCTGAAAAAAGCCTCCGCTCGCGGGGGTTTTTTGCATTTTACGGAACGTATATTTCTTAAAGATATAATAGGGTATTTTTTATTCTTTAATCGTTAGCTTAGTTTCTGGCAGGCTTTATCTTATCCAACCTATTGGGGTTGATTATATAAATTCTGGGGAGCGGGCGATGCGCAAATGGGGTGTAGGTTTAACATTAATGCTGGTGGCATCAGGTGCCGTGGCAAAAGATATTCAGTTGTTGAATGTTTCTTACGACCCAACGCGGGAATTCTATCAGGAATATAATCAGGCTTTCAGTAAACACTGGCAGCAGCAAACTGGGGATAAAGTCACGGTACGTCAGTCGCACGGCGGCTCTGGTAAGCAGGCAACCTCAGTTATCAATGGTATTGAAGCCGATGTCGTGACGCTAGCTTTGGCCTACGATGTGGACGCAATCGCTGAACGTGGTCGGATTGATAAGAACTGGATTAAGCGCCTGCCGGATAATTCTGCTCCTTATACTTCAACCATCGTTTTTCTGGTGCGTAAAGGTAATCCCAAGCAAATTCACGATTGGTCAGATTTGGTAAAACCGGGGATTTCCGTGATTACGCCGAATCCGAAAACTTCCGGTGGCGCTCGCTGGAACTATCTGGCGGCCTGGGGCTACGCTCTGGAGCACAACAATAACGATCAGGCGAAGGCGCAGGAATTCGTCAAAACGCTGTATAAAAATGTTGAAGTGCTGGACTCCGGTGCGCGTGGCGCGACAAATACCTTCGTTGAGCGCGGTATTGGCGACGTATTGATTGCCTGGGAGAATGAAGCCCTATTGGCGGTGAATGAATTGGGCAAAGACCAGTTTGATATTGTGACGCCGAGCGTTTCCATTCTGGCTGAGCCGACGGTTTCGGTAGTGGACAAAGTCGTCGATAAACGTGGAACCCGTGAAGTCGCCGATGCTTACCTGAAGTATCTGTATTCGCCAGAAGGCCAGACCATTGCGGCGAAAAACTTCTATCGTCCGCGTGATGCGACAGTAGCGGCCAAATTTTCCAGCGAATTCCCAACATTGAAATTATTTACCATAGATGAGGTTTTCGGCGGGTGGACCAAAGCCCAACAGGTGCATTTTGCTACCGGCGGCGTATTTGACGAGATCAATAAGCGCTAAACGGCATTGAGATTCAGACATAAAAAAACCCCGTTACCGGGGTTTTTGCATTTTTACGTATTTAAACGTGAATTATGCTTTTTTCGCTTTAGCTGCGGCTTTAACGATAACTGCGAAAGCGTCAGCTTTCAGAGATGCGCCGCCAACCAATGCGCCGTCGATGTCCGGCTGAGCGAACAGTTCTGCAGCGTTTTTATCGTTAACAGAACCGCCGTACTGAATAATAACTTGTTCAGCTACTGCAGCATCTTGTTTGGCGATATGGTCACGAATGAATTTGTGAACAGCCTGCGCCTGCGCTGGGGTGGCTGATTTGCCGGTACCGATGGCCCAGATTGGTTCGTAAGCGATAACCGCGCCTTCGAATGCTTTTGCACCCAAAGTGTTCAGCACTGCGTCCAGTTGCTTAGCGCAAACGGCTTCAGTTTGACCCGCTTCGTTCTCTGCGTCAGATTCACCGATGCACAGTACTGGGATCAGGCCAGCGTCTTTCAGTACGCCGAATTTTTTGGCGATGAACTCATCACTTTCGTGGTGATAAGTACGACGCTCGGAGTGACCGATAATGATGTATTTAGCACCGATATCTTTCAGCATTTCTGCTGAAGTTTCGCCGGTAAATGCGCCGGAAAGATTAACATCGACGTTCTGAGCGCCCAGAGCAATACGGCTACCGGAAAGATGGTGTTTAGCCTGGCTCAGATAGATTGCTGGTGGAGCAATGGCAACGCCACAGCCGTCAACATTGCTCAGTTCTTTACGCAGGCCAGCGATCAGCTCGTTAACCATGTGAGTACTACCGTTCAGTTTCCAGTTACCCATAACTAATGGATGACGCATGTTTCTTCCTCCAACCAGGGACGCGAGGGTCAATAATAATGACTGCCGGACCGGCAGTTTACCTGCCCAACAGTATAGAGATGATTAATGGCAATGGCTTTGCTTTTTGTCATTAATTACGCCGAGATTATGGCTCGGATAGTGCCAGCTTAATCGGTTCAATAGCGAAAGTTAGCCCTTTTTCGCCGTTATCTGCCACTACATAGCGGATCGCACCGACAGCATGGCTATGGAAATGGGAGCCTTTTCCCTGCGCTAGCAGTTTGAGTACGTTATCCAGACTTTGCTGTAGCGATAAGGTGGGTTCAAACTGACGCATCAACGCTGCCATATAGCTGATAGCGACCAGCCTTGCAGCTTTCTCTTCATCACCTTTAATCGGTAAATAAGTAATTTGCAGAGTTTTTATTTTACCGGTGCCTTTTTCCAGCGCCGTTGAGGCATAAAGATTTTCATTAATCTTGCTGGCAGCACGGGTCAGATTGCTGCCCTCATCTTTAGCGCTAATGGCCCGAAATTCATTAATAGGTAATGATGGATTGGCCTGGTTGTAGCTTTCGCGAAATTTTACCAGGGTTAAATCAAAAGTCGGTGCCCCTGATAGCAGATAGGGCGCAGTGGGTTGGTTGTTCGGCACCGGAGCGCCGCTATTATCCGTTGGGTCAGCATGAGCTGTGCGGCTAACCGTGGCCATTAGCACTAAAATGGCGAGCACAGCGGCTATGGTATTTCTCATGACTTACGCCGTAGTTAAGGGAGTGTGTGGAAGATTAAAACGGTATTCGGTAGCCGTTGTCAAAAATCCTCGCAAAGATTATTCGTTAAGCTCGGCGTTAGGGTACACTTTGGCGCAATAATTTCGAAGAAATGGAATCGAATCTCTATGACCATTCAGCAATGGTGTTTTTCGTTTAAAGGCCGGATTGGCCGTCGTGATTTTTGGATTTGGATCGGCCTGTGGCTACTGGCCATGGCGACTATTTTTACGCTTGCCGGGCAAGAGATATTGCCGATGCAAACCGCCGCCTTTGCGATTGTTTTTCTGCTGTGGCCAACGGCGGCAGTTGTGGTAAAACGCCTGCACGATCGCAATAAAGTCGGTTGGTGGGCGCTGTTGGTGGTGCTGGCCTGGATGCTGATGGCTGGAAACTGGCAAATGTTGGCGCCGATCTGGCAGTGGGGCGTTGGGCGTTTCATTCCCACGCTGATTATTGTCATGATGCTGATTGATTGCGGCGCATTTCTGGGTCACGAAGGCGATAATCGTTTTGGCCCGGAACCAGATCCGGTGAAGTTTTTGCCTGAGAAAAAACAATAACGGGCTATTTAGATGAAAAAGGGCGCTTAGCGCCCTTTTTTTCGACCAAATTTAACGGCTGATTCGAGTTACCAGTAATGTTCGCTGGTGATATGGCCGGGTTTGCGACGCAGGTGTTTTTTCATTTGACGCTGATCTTTCAACGTCTGTTGCGTATCGCGGACCATCTGCGGGTTGCCGCACAGCATGATGTGATCGCGTTCGCTATCAATCTTCAAACCTACCGCCGCTTCCAGCAGGCCATGTTCAATCAGCGCAGGTACGCGTCCGGTCAGAGAACCGGGGGACTCTTCACGACTGACCACGGTTTGAATTCTCAGTTTGCCATTGTAGCGTTGCTCCAGTTGCTGCATTAGCGGCAGGTAACTGAGATCCTGAGCAAAGCGTGCGGCGTGAACCAGTACCAGATTGTTGAAACGTTCCAAATCGCGACCTTCCTGCAAAATCGACAGATAAGGGCCAATGGCGGTACCCGTCGCTAACATCCACAGGGTGTTGCAGTCAGGGATTTCTTCCAGAACGAAGAAACCTGCGGCTTGTTTGGTCACCATAATTTCATCGTTGACCCGAAGCTGACGTAGGCGAGGGCTGAGTTTCCCTTCCGGAACGTTGACCAAATAGAATTCAAGCTTGTTATCACTGGGAGCATTAACGTAGGAATAGGCTCGCTGTACCCGTTCACCGTGGACATCCAGTGCCAGTTTGGCGTACTGACCGGCAGTAAAGGTATCTATTGGCGCGTCAACCTGAATGCTGAACAAGGCGTTCGTCCAATGTTCAACGTGCGTGATTTTACCACTGACCCATTCAGCCATGCTTACAACTCCCGTTATTCAGATGTGCTCATGATGTAAATAGCGATGGAGGCATTTTATGGGATTTGGCTCGAAACCATTATCGATTAAATGTTATCAGCATAAAGTGTGGGTATTTTTATTAAAATCCAGTTGATGATGTACAGATTAATTTACGTTGCGGTCGTTTTTACTGCCAAAGTACTATTTGCCAAAATCTTACTCTAGCTGGATATAAGTTATGAATTTGATAGCTTATGCGCCATAACTAAAGGTGTACTGCGATTTGCCCGAAATTTTCGCAGGAAAAAGCATGTAATCTGCATTGAGATATTACTTAAGACCATGAGAAAAATAGAGAATTTTCACCTGCTGCTGATGTTAATCATTCTGGTTGCTGTCGGCCAGATGGCCCAGACCATTTATGTCCCGGTGATTGCTGAAATCGCTCAGGATCTTGCCGTACGCCCCGGAGCCGTACAGCGGGTTATGGCTGCATATCTGTTGACCTATGGTGCTTCGCAGTTGATTTACGGGCCTTTATCTGACCGCATTGGTCGCCGTCCAGTTATTCTGGCGGGGATGACGATATTTATGCTCGGTGCGTTAGGCGCTTTGTTCTCTAATAATTTACCGATGTTGGTGGCGGCCAGCGCTTTGCAAGGCATGGGCACCGGTGTCGCAGGTGTGATGGCGCGTACCATGCCGCGTGATTTATACGCCGGTACTTCGCTACGTTATGCCAACAGTATGTTGAATATGGGGATTTTGGTCAGCCCGCTATTGGCACCCATTATTGGTGGCGTGTTGGCAAGCTGGTTTGGCTGGCGCGCCTGCTACGCTTTTTTACTCTTATTGTGCAGCGGCGTGGCTTTTTGCATGTTCCGCTGGCTGCCAGAAACGCGCCCTGAACGAGCGGAGAAACCGCGCATGCTGGCCAGTTTCTATACCTTGTTATCTGATCGTTCTTTTAGCTGTTATCTGGTGATGCTGATTGGCGCTCTGGCTGGGATTGCGGTGTTTGAAGCCAGCTCCGGCGTATTAATGGGCGGCGTATTGGGTCTCAGCGGCCTGACGGTCAGTATTCTATTTATCCTGCCAATACCGGCGGCATTTTTCGGGGCTTGGTATGCGGGGCGGGAAGGGCGAACTTTCCATAATTTAATGTGGCACTCAGTGATTAGCTGCCTGCTGGCGGGGCTGATGATGTGGATTCCCGGTTGGTTTGGCATCATGAATATCTGGACGCTGATCATTCCTGCCGCTTTGTTCTTCTTTGGCGCGGGTATGTTATTCCCGCTGGCAACGACCGGGGCGATGGAACCTTTCCCATACCTGGCGGGTGCCGCAGGTGCTTTGGTGGGAGGCTTGCAGAATATCGGCTCCGGCCTGACAACCTGGCTATCGGCGATGTTACCGCAGACCGGGCAGTTTAGTCTTGGGTTGCTGATGTTTGCTATGGCGTTGTTGATTTTGCTGTGCTGGTGGCCGCTATCTCATCGGATGCAGCGCCAGGAACATATGGTTTAGTGACGTTAAGGGCACTTGTGATTCGGTGCCCTTATCATTTTTTTGCTTAGTCGGATGAATTACAGCAGATATTCGTGCAAGGCTTCGTCTTTACGATCGAGGAAGTGAGTAGAGCGAATGCGGCGTATGGTGCGGGATTTACCGCGAATCAACAGGGTTTCCGTGGTGGCCATATTCCCTTTACGATAAATACCTTCCAGCAAATCCCCTTTGGTAATACCGGTCGCTGAGAAGATCACGTTATCGTTACGAGCAATATCGTCCAGACGCAGTACTTTACCCGCCTCGATGCGCATGCTCAGACAGCGCTCCAGCTCTTGCTCTCCTAAACGACGGTTTTCTTCGTTGTCCCCTTTGACTTCATGACGCGGCAACAAACGCCCTTGCATATCGCCGTCCAGTGCGCGAATGACCGCTGCGGAAATAACCCCTTCCGGCGCGCCGCCGACGCAGTACATCACATCCACTTCGCTTTCCGGCATACAGGTTAGGATAGAGGCCGCGACGTCACCGTCAGGAATGGCAAACACTTTGACGCCCATTTGCTGCATTTGGGCAATCACACCGTCGTGGCGTGGCTTAGCCAGCGTAATAACCGTCAGTTCTGATAACGGTTTATTGAGTTTATGGGCGATATTTTTCAGGTTATCAGCCAACGGTAAATTGAGATCAATTGCGCCTTTGGCTCCCGGGCCGACCACCAGTTTTTCCATATACATATCAGGCGCATGTAGGAAGGTGCCCTTATCACCAACCGCCAAAACAGCCAGAGCGTTAGATTGGCCCATTGCGGTCATGCGGGTGCCTTCAATAGGGTCAACGGCGATATCTACCGTATCTCCTTCGCCAGTCCCGACATTTTCGCCGATAAACAGCATCGGGGCTTCATCAATTTCCCCTTCGCCGATCACGATCCGGCCATCGATATTGACCTTGTTGAGCATAATGCGCATAGCTCGTACGGCAGCGCCGTCGGCGGCATTTTTGTCACCCCGACCTAACCATTTGTAGCCCGCCAAGGCGGCGGCTTCGGTTACGCGGGAGAATTCGATGGCTAATTCACGTTTCATGGCTCGACCTGTTAATTGCAGAATGGGAAAACGGATATAGAGCGGGAATTCTATCACACTGGGGCGTGGCGGCAGGGGCGAAGGGATAAAAAACGCGCTGCCGGGGGGAGCGACAGCGCGTGATGGGTCATGCATGTACTCTTTCAAATTACAGCTCTGGCTGCTGCGATGCGAAAGTTGACAATATTAGTCGTGTTCTTCCCAGGCTTGAGCACGGGCCACGGCTTTTTTCCAACCGCTGTAACGGTAGTTACGTTCCGTCGTTTCGATGCTTGGGCGGAATTCCCGCTCAATGGTTGCTTTGCTCTTAACTTCGTCCAGATCGTTCCAGAAACCGATGGCTAAACCAGCGAGGAAAGCGGCACCCAATGCGGTGCTTTCACGTACGGCAGGACGTTCAACGCGAGTGCCCAGAATATCTGCCTGGAACTGCATCAGGAAGTTATTGGCTACCGCACCGCCGTCTACGCGCAGGGATTGTAGGCGTGTATTGGCATCGGCCTGCATCGCATCCAGCACGTCGCGAGTTTGATAAGCGATGGATTCCAGCGTTGCGCGAATAATGTGGTTGCTGTTCGCGCCGCGAGTCAGACCGAAGATTGCGCCACGGGCATACGGATCCCAGTAAGGCGCGCCCAGTCCAGTGAAGGCTGGCACGACGTAAACGCCGTTGCTGTCTTTCACTTTGGTGGCGAAGTATTCGGAATCGGCGGCATCGCTGATCAGTTTCAATTCGTCACGCAGCCATTGAATGGAAGCCCCGCCGATAAACACCGCCCCTTCTAACGCATAGTTCACTTCGCCGCGTGGGCCGCAGGCGATAGTGGTTAACAGGCCGTGATTGGAGCGTACCGCCTCTTTGCCGGTGTTCATCAGCAAGAAGCAGCCGGTACCATAGGTATTCTTCGCCATACCAGGTTGAACGCACAGCTGGCCATACAGCGCGGCCTGCTGATCACCCGCGATACCGGCGATTGGAATACGAGTACCGCCTTTACCACCGATGTTGGTTTGCCCATAAATCTCAGAAGAAGAACGCACTTTTGGCAGCATGGCGCGCGGAATATCCAGCACTTCCAGCATGCGCTCATCCCAATCCAACTGATGAATGTTGAACATCATGGTACGAGATGCGTTGGTGAAATCCGTGACGTGTACCCGTCCTTGGGTCATCTTCCACACTAACCATGTGTCCACGGTACCGAATAATAGTTCGCCGCGTTTGGCGCGTTCACGAGCGCCTTCCACGTGATCCAGAATCCATTTCACCTTAGTGCCGGAGAAATAGGGATCAACCACCAGGCCGGTATTGTGGCGGATATACTCTTCCAGCCCGTCTTTTTTCAGTTTTTCGCAGATTTCTGCGGTGCGACGACACTGCCAGACAATGGCGTTATAAATTGGCTTACCGGTTTCTTTTTCCCATACGATGGTGGTTTCACGCTGGTTGGTGATACCGATACCGGCGATTTGATCGGAGCGAATATCGGCTTTTGCCAGCACTTCTACCAGAGTTGAGCTTTGCGTAGCCCAGATTTCCATTGGGTCGTGTTCAACCCAGCCGGCTTTTGGATAAATTTGGGTAAATTCCCGTTGGGAAACGCTCACGATGTTGGCGTCATGATCCAGCACAACGGCGCGGGAGCTGGTGGTGCCTTGGTCGAGAGCAACGATGTATTTTTTTTCAGTATTATTTTCTGTTGTCATAATAATAAGCCTGCTTTAGTTACCGTTTATTCCAGTGTCTGGATTACGCTTTACGTTCGGTGGTGCTGGTGGAAGCATCTTCTTCCACAACGCAGACGTCACATGGCAAATGGCGGCCAATCAGTGCGCGGTAGCCGAATGCACCTAATAATGCGCCTACTATAGGTCCGAAAATCGGTACCAGGAAGTAAGGAATATCACGCCCGCCCGTGAAGGCGATATCGCCCCAGCCAGCCAGATAAGCAAATACCTTAGGGCCGAAATCACGAGCCGGGTTCAACGCAAAGCCAGTCAATGGCCCCATCGAAGCACCAATAACCGCAATCAGGATACCAATCAGCAGGGGAGCCAGCGGGCCGCGTGGAATGCCGTTACCGTCGTCGGTCAACGCCAGAATCAGGCACATCAGAATGGCGGTAATCACGGTTTCAACCAGGAAAGCTTGGAAAACGGTGATGTGGGCATTTGGGTAAGTAGAGAAAATTCCTGCCAGATTCAGGCTTTCGCTACCGCCGCGTACCACTTGGTGGGTTTGTTCGAAATCAACAAACAGGCCGTAGTACAGGCCGTAGACCAGAGCCGCGCCGCAGAATGCGCCAACAACCTGAGCCACAATATAAGGAAGGACTTTTTTGCGATCAAAACAGGCAAACAGCCACAGAGCGATAGTGACGGCGGGGTTAAGGTGCGCCCCTGAAATGGCTGCCGTTAGATAAATGGCCATGGCGACGCCTAGACCCCAGATAATACTGATTTCCCATTGGCCGAAACTTGCACCGGCTAATTTTAATGCGGCAACACAGCCAACGCCAAAAAATATCAGCAAAGCGGTGCCAAGAAATTCCGCAATGCACTGGCCTTTTAGGGTCGGACTTGATGTTTGGCTCATAGTGATGTCCTACAGACAGAGAGTTATAGGGTATTTATTGTTTTTTCCCCAAATTCATCCTTGGGGTTTATGTGAATTTATCGTTAACGAGCACAAACGAGAAATAGCGAAATCGAAATCTGTGTGCCTTGTCATAAAAATGAGCGAATTCGCGTAACGCGTGGGTGTTAGTGCTTTCTGAAAGTGTGATCAGACCAGTGCTTTTACTTTCCATTGTTGTAAATATGTAAAATATGACGCGATAACAGGCCGCAGGTTTTCAGCATTTGCTGATAGTGGCGCTAGGTAAATTGCGAGAGACTGTGCTTTGTGCCGGTATGTCGCTAGACAGGGGGAGACAGGCTACATACAATCGTTTTAATCAAGCTGCGCCGCTGTTTACGGGGGCGCGTTAAAATACAGCGCTTGTTACCGAGTTCGATGAATATATAGCGCGATGGATATTCGCAGTGGTTGCATCTTCAAAATGCGACCGCTACCAATAGATGTACGCCTTGCGATCATGAGGGGACTAAAGAATGTCATTTGAAGTATTTGAGAAACTGGAAGGTAAAGTTCAGCAGGCGATTGATACCATCACTTTGTTGCAGATGGAAATTGAAGAGCTGAAAGAAAAAAACAACACCCTGTCCCAAGAGGTTCAGGACGCAGCGGGTAACCGTGAAGCGTTAGTGCGTGAAAATGAGCAGCTAAAGCAAGAACAGCACGTATGGCAGGATCGTCTGCGCGCACTGCTGGGTAAAATGGAAGAGGTCTGAGGTTATTCTCGGCATCCATAGCGCTGGCAACCGATTAAGCGCAAAAGCAAAAGGGCGATATTTATATCGCCCTTTCTTATAGAATTCGTTTGGTATAACCGAGTCGGTGTTATTCGATATCCAGCGGATCTTCCGACAGAATAATCCCTGTATTATCAGCATACAGATGATCGCCGGAGAAGAAAGTTACGCCGCCGAAGTTCACGCGAATATCGCTTTCGCCGATGCCTTCGCTAGCAGCACCTACCGGAATAGCAGCCATAGCCTGAATGCCAATGTCCAGTTCGGCCAGATCGTCTACCTGACGGACGGCACCGTAAACCACAATGCCTTCCCATTCATTCGCGGCCGCCAAGCTAGCCAATTCTGCGTTGACCAGCGCTCGGCGCACTGAACCACCTCCGTCAACGACCAGCACGCGTCCACGCCCGTTCTCCTCAAGTAGGTCAAAGAGTAACCCGTTGTCTTCGAAGCATTTTACGGTCGTGATTTGGCCACCAAATGAAGTACGTCCGCCAAAATTGGAGAACAGAGGTTCTACCACATTTATCTCTTCATGATAGATGTCACAGAGTTCGGAAGTATCATATTTCATAGGATTAATGTCTGGTTGCGGCTGGGATAGTCAGTATATCCCTTTCTGGCTACTGTTGGCAAAATCATCAATTGTTAAATTCTGCCAATCCGCAGGGTTTTCTGGGAATTGGCAGAAAAAGGCGCGTTAGTTAAATACCAGACCAACGGCAAACAGGATATTGGTGAGCAGCGCAGCTTTTACCATATGTTCCAGCATCGGACGCATGCCTGCGGCGGTTGGCTCGCGCAGTACATAAATCGCGTGTTTTACCAGTAGCGGAATAGCCAGAACAAAGATCCAGCCGGTCCAGCGGTGCAGATAAAGCAGGCTAAACAACGCCAGACAGGCAATCGCGGCGGTGATTAATACGGCGTGATAATAACGGGCGCGCTGTGGGCCCAAACGCACGGCGAGGGTATTTTTGCCGTTGGCCGCATCGCTTTCGATATCGCGCAGATTATTAATGTTTAACACCGCAGTGGCCAATAAACCGCAGGCGGTAGCCGGTAGCATCACCAGACTGTCAAAATGGCCCGATTGCAGATAATAGGTACCGGCCACGCTTAGCCAGCCGAAGAACATTAGTACCGAAATGTCCCCCAAACCCATATAACCGTAAGGTTTACTACCAATGGTGTAGGTGATGGCGGCGACAATCGCCATCAAGCCGAGTACCAGAAAGCCCAGAATATCGCTCGGTTTTTCACAGGCAACGGCAATCAGCGCTACGCCGGAAATAATGGTGAGAATAACGGTGAGAATCAGCGCTTTCTTCATCTGCTCGCGGGTTATGATGCCTTTTTGCATTCCGCGCAGTGGCCCGATGCGTTCTTCGGTATCACTACCTTTCACCGCGTCGCCGTAGTCATTGGCCAGATTAGATAAAATTTGCAGCATACCGGCAGTAATCAAGGCCAGTAGCGCTACCGCAGGTTTAAAACTGTCGAGCCAATAAGCCAGGGCGGAGCCGGTAACAATAGAGGCAAAAGCCAGTGGTAAAGTCCGTGGCCGCAGGCTTTCTAGCCAGGCTTGAGCTTGGCTGGTAGAAGTTGATGAGCTCATAATTCGCTTCGGTCTGTGTGAGTCCATGTCAGCCAGAGACAAAAAGGGGAGGCCAAGCCTCCCACTTTTATCTATCCAGCGGACGCTAATAGAACCAAATTATAGAATAAATCGACTCAGATCTTCATCTGCTACGAGCTCATCCAGATGATTCCCAACGTATTCAGCATCAATAGTCACGGATGAACCGTTACTTTCGCTGGCATCGAAGGAAATATCTTCCATCAAACGTTCCAGAACGGTATGCAGACGGCGGGCACCGATATTTTCGGTACGCTCATTAACCTGCCATGCGGCTTCTGCGATGCGACGAATACCTTCTGCAGTAAAATCGATGGTAACGCCTTCGGTTGCCATCAGCGCTTTGTATTGCTCGGTCAAGGAAGCGCTAGGCTCGGTCAGAATGCGTTCAAAATCTTCGGTGGTCAGTGCCTGTAGCTCTACGCGGATTGGCAGACGACCCTGAAGCTCAGGAATCAAATCCGACGGGCTGGCAACCTGGAAAGCGCCTGAAGCGATGAACAGAATGTGATCGGTTTTCACCATGCCGTGCTTGGTCGAAACGGTACAGCCTTCAACCAGCGGCAACAGGTCGCGCTGCACACCTTCGCGGGAGACATCCGGGCCGGAGGTTTCGCCGCGCTTACAGATTTTATCGATCTCGTCCACGAACACGATACCGTGCTGTTCAACGGCATCGATAGCCTGCTGTTTCAGCTCTTCCGGATTAACCAGTTTGGCCGCTTCTTCTTCAATCAACAGCTTGAATGCTTCTTTGATTTTGATTTTACGCGGTTTTTGTTTCTGACCAGCAATGTTCTGGAACATGGATTGCAACTGGTTGGTCATTTCTTCCATACCAGGAGGTGCCATGATTTCAACGCCCATCGGTGCGGCAGCCAGATCGATTTCGATTTCTTTATCGTCCAACTGGCCTTCACGCAGTTTTTTGCGGAATGCCTGACGGGTAGCGGAAGGCTCCTGAGATTCGTCAACCTGGCCCCAGTTGTTTTTAGCCGGTGGAATCAGCACATCCAGAATACGTTCTTCCGCCAGTTCTTCAGCGCGGTAACGGTTTTTTTCAATGGACTGATGACGGACCATTTTCACGGCGGCGTCGGTCAGATCGCGGATAATAGAGTCCACTTCTTTACCAACATAGCCAACTTCGGTGAATTTAGTGGCTTCAACTTTGATAAACGGCGCGTTCGCCAGTTTTGCAAGACGGCGGGCAATTTCGGTTTTACCGACGCCGGTTGGGCCGATCATCAGAATGTTTTTCGGGGTCACTTCATGGCGCAGCTCTTCGTTAAGCTGCATACGACGCCAGCGGTTACGCAGGGCGATCGCCACTGCGCGCTTAGCTTTGTCCTGGCCAATGATGTAGCTATCAAGCTCACTGACGATTTCGCGTGGGGTCATCTCAGACATATATTCTATCCTTACGCCTTGTAAGTTAATTCTTCAATAGTTTGGAAGCGGTTGGTATAGATACAAATATCCCCCGCAATACTCAGTGATTTCTCAACGATATCCCGAGCACCTAATTCTGTGTTTTCCAGCAGCGCGCGCGCGGCGGATTGAGCGTATGGCCCACCGGAGCCGATAGCGATCAAATCATCTTCTGGCTGCACGACGTCACCGTTACCGGTGATGATAAGCGAAGCGGTTTCATCCGCGACTGCCAGCAGCGCTTCGAGTTTGCGCAGCATGCGGTCGGTTCGCCAGTCTTTGGCTAACTCAACGGCGGCCTTGGTCAAATGACCCTGATGCATTTCCAGTTTGCGCTCAAAGAGTTCAAATAAAGTGAAAGCGTCAGCGGTGCCACCTGCAAAACCGGCAATGACCTTATTGTTATATAGGCGGCGAACTTTTTTAGCGTTCCCTTTCATCACGGTATTGCCCAGAGTGACCTGACCATCACCACCAATTACTACATGGCCATTTCGGCGTACACTTACAATTGTTGTCACGAGCGAACCCTCGTTGCAGACGGAATGAGCCCCCGCGTTGTATCGTTCAACACAACGCGAGGCATATTGAGATTATAAATGGGGGGGGATTGATACTTTTCAACCCCCAATAGAGAGGGGAATACAGCTGGATACACCTGCGCCTTTCAATCGTTGCTGCATTTTATCTGCCGCAGGGCGGGTGCTATAAGGCCCCAGAACCACGCGATTCCAACCGCCACCGGTAGTAATCCGGCTCTCAATACCTTCAAATGCCAGCTGCGCGCGCACTGATTCGGCCTGATCCATTGCTTTGAAGGAACCACACTGCAACATCCAGCGCTGGGTTTTTTCTTTTTCCTTCTCTTTTTCCGGCTTCGGTGGCGTTACCGCCGGAGTAACCGGAGCCGGATTAGACGGCAACATCCGCTGCTGCGCTGATGGCGCTGTTACCGGCGCGGTTTGGCGCGGTTGGCTAACCGGTTGCTGAATCTGTGGCTGAACATTCACTGGCGGCTTGATTGTTACCTGAGAACGAGGAACCTGAGTGGCATCGTTATAAGGCACTTCCGACAGTTGTGTCGGTTGTTGCCGCATATCGGCCTGCATTTGTTCTAATAATTGGCGCTGTTCGTTGGTTAACTGGGTTTTTGCATCGATGCCGCCGCCAGCAGAAGGTTCGGTTGGCGTCGTTACACCAATCTGACGATTTTCTAGTTCTTTGATATACCGCCAGCGTTCTTCCGGCTTAGGCGGTAATCCATTGCCCGTGCGCGGATCATGGCTGGGTAACAGCGGGAGTTCACCCGGTTTGTTATGAGTAATGAAATAGAGGCCACCAACGAATACCACCAACAAGGCGCCGGCTAGCGCCACCAGGGTTTTCGATATTCTTGGAGCACTGCTTTTCTTCTTGCTGGTGCTCTTGCGCCGCGCTCCTGAGCGCCCTCGGCTTACATAATCTCTTTGTGCCACTATCGTTTCGCTGCGTTTTGATGTTGGAGTAAGTCAGTCATGTTACTTAACCCTATAATATTTGCCTAGCTTTTAGGCTTACAGGTACTGTTTCGAATGATTAATTCGCTATCTAACAGTCGAGAACCGCTTTGAACGTTATTCCCTTGTAGCTGTTCCAGTAATAGTAACATGGCTTGCTGACCAATTTGGTAGCGAGGTTGCGCTACCGTGGTCAATGGCGGATCGCAGTATTGCGACAGTTTGAGATCGTCAAAACCAACCAGTGATACATCTTCGGGAATACGAATCCCCATCTTCTTCGCTTGCCAGATAGCGCCGATCGCCATGACGTCGTTGTGGCAGAAAATCGCCGTTGGCGGTTTCGGCAGTGACATCAGTTCGGCAAAGGCTTCTGCACCGGCTTCATAGCTGAAATTGCCCCGCAAAATATAAGTTTGCTCAATGGCAATCCCATTACGGCGCAGCGCTTGTACGTAACCCTGTAAGCGATAATGGCTCAGCGGCATTGTCTCTGGCCCGGCGATGGTGGCAATGCGCGTATGACCCAACTGATGCAGATAATGTACGGCTTCAAAAGCGGCGGTTAAGTTATCGATATGAACCGTCGGCAGCTCCAGCTCTGGCGCGAATTCGTTAGCCATCACCATCGGTGGAAGGTTGCGTTGTTCTTCTTTACTGGCATCAAACGGCAGGTTGGAACCGAGTAACAGCATCCCATCAATCTGTTTGGTAATAATCAAATTGACGAAAGTGCGTTCCTGCTGGGTTTGCTGCGCGCAGTCGCCAATTAACACCAAATAGCCTTGTTGGGCGGCGGTTTGCTCAATACCCTGAACAATGTCGGCAAAAAAGGGATCGCTGATGTCCGGCACAATGACCAGAATAGTACGCGACTCGTTGCGTTTGATATTTCGGGATAAGGCATGGGGGGAATAACCCACGGCGAGGACGGCTTGCTCTACTTTTTGTCGCGTCATGGTCGAGACTTTTTCCGGATTCATTAATGCCCGAGAAACCGTCGCGGTTGAAACACCGGCCATTTCAGCAACGTCTTTCATGGTCGCCATACTGAATTCTTTCTTATGTTCCAACGCCTTTCTCCTTGCTCTGGCTCCGAGCCAGCACCAACGCTTTGAGATAGTTTGTTACCAATAGCACGGAATATTAATGTTTTATCGCACGCGAATGGGATTCCCGATCGGCGAGGTGATGTTCGTTCCAAGCCGAGTGGTCTCGGTAAAATTAATGCCTTACGTCATTCTATACAGATAGTGAGGTCAATTTGTTACCTAATTTGCATGAAAAATGTGACATAAGTAGTTTTTTTCGATATGCCTCGCAGATCACACCGTAAACGTTTGCCTTGTAACCCTACCTGTATCTATTAATTAACAAGCTAAAGACTAACTGTCTATGGGATCGACGTCTAAAGTCCACTTAACTTTCCTTGCCTGAGGCAAAGTGTTGATTAGCGGTTGGCTGCTTTTTATCAATTTTTGTAGAAACTGACGGGATGGATGCTGGAGCAGGAGTTGCCAGCGGAAACGCCCACCGCGTTTGGCCTGTAGCGCCGGTACTGGCCCCATGATCCACAGAGCATCATCTTTCATCGGACTGGCTTCCAGCAGATTGCGTAGCTGTTGCAGGAATAGCGCTGACTGTCGATTATCGTGATCTTCGCTGCGTACAATAATATGGCTGGTGTAAGGCGGCAGAAAAACGCTTTGGCGCTCTGCCAGAGCCTGTTTGGCAAAATCATCGTAGCCGCGTTGCAGCAGGGTTTGCAGCAAGGGGTGCTCCGGATGATGGGTTTGCAGGATCACTTCGCCTTTTTTGCCTGCTCGTCCGGCTCGGCCAGAAACCTGCGTATACAGTTGAGCAAAACGTTCGGCTGAGCGGAAATCGGCGGAGAACAGCGCGCCGTCCACATCAAGTAATGCCACCAGTGTGACATCGGGAAAATGGTGACCCTTAGCCAGCATTTGCGTACCGATCAGAATGCGCGCGCCACCCTGATGTACCTCGGCCAAAGCCTGTTCCAATGAGCCTTTACGGCTAGTGGTATCGCGGTCGATTCGGGTGATCGGTACATCTGGGAACAGCGGTGCCAACTCATTTTCCAACTGTTCGGTTCCTACGCCAACGGAAACCATATGGGTAGAGCCGCAGTGAGGGCACTGATGAGGCACCGGACGCTGGCTGTCACAATGGTGACACCGCAGCTGGCGCTGATTCTGATGCAAAGTGTAATAGTGATCGCAACGCTGGCATTCGGCGATCCAACCGCATTCGTGGCACAGCAACGCTGGAGCATAACCGCGGCGGTTAAGAAACAGAATTACCTGATTATCAGCTTTAAGATGATCTTTCATGCGCTGTAATAACGGCTGGGATAGGCCCACTTTGAGCGGCAGACCCTTTAAATCCAGTAAATGCTGCGCCGCCGGTTTGGCATTCCCGGCACGCTTAGTCAGGGTTAACTGACGATACTTACCCAGTTGCACGTTATGCAGGGTTTCTAGCGCGGGCGTGGCAGACCCCATCACAATGGGAATATTTTCTTCGCGAGCGCGAAACACGGCTAAATCCCGCGCATGATAGCGCCAGCCGTCCTGTTGCTTATAGGAACTGTCGTGCTCTTCATCGATAATAATGACGCCAAGGCGAGAAAACGGCGTAAACAGCGCAGAACGCGTGCCGATAACGATGGCCGCTTCGCCGTTACGCGCCCGCAGCCAAACCGATAAACGTTCGCTATCGTTCAAGCCGGAATGCAGGACTTCCACCGGTGCATTAAAGCGTTCGCGGAATCTGGCGATGGTTTGCGGCGTCAGGCCAATCTCTGGCACCAGAATCAATGCTTGACGCCCTTGCGCCAGAATATTTTCCAGTACGCTCAGGTAAACTTCGGTTTTACCTGAACCGGTGACGCCAGCCAGCAGCCAGGCGGCAAACTGAGTATCTTCGCTGCGAATCGCACCCACGGCGGTGGCCTGCTCGGTATTGAGGCGCAGCCGGTCGCCCAGCACTTCGAAATGAGTACGCCAGTCGGTGGTTGCCGGTTCCTGCGCCCGGAGGTCGATTAATCCTTTGGAGCGTAACGCCTGCAAGGCGCTTTCTGTCAGGGCGAGTTCATTAACCTGATGACGATAAACAGGTTTTTGTAGTAGCGCGGCCAGAGCCTGCTGTTGCTTAGGGGCGCGCTTCAGGCTTTCCGGCGGCGTAGCCCGGCCTTGTTCGGTTGCAAACCATTGCCAAAGCGGTGCGGATTGAGCCGGTTTCCCCTGTCGTAGCAATATTGGCAGGGCGTGAAACAGCACTTCTCCAATGGGATAGTGATAATAATCCGCAGCCCAGCGCAAAATACGCCACAGGCTTGGTGGGAATAAACTTTCCTGATCCAGAACTTCTTCAATAGGTTTGAGCTGCTCAAGAGGGAAATCGCTGGTTTCGCTAAGACCCACCACGATTCCGATAGCTTTGCGTTTGCCGAAGGTGACGCTAACGCGCCCGCCGATCGCCGGGCTGCTCATATTACTGCCTAAGCGGTAGTCGAATGAGCGTGCAAGCGGTACCGGCAATGCAACTTGAACAACGGACATGACACCATCCTGGATAAAAAAAGATTGAACAGTTTACACTGTGTGATTCACAATGTGCGGATTCGATTGCGAGGGCTGCTCAAATTCTGTATGATTCGCCGCCTTTGATATAATCCGATATCAAATCCTATTATTAACTACGTGTGGTGTCTGGCGGAACAGGGCTGGATAGCGACACGGCCTAAATTAGAGGTTTCCCATGCAAAAAGGTATCCACCCTAAATACGAATTGGTTACTGCATCTTGTTCTTGCGGTAACGTAATCAAGATCAACTCTACTGTTGGTCATGACCTGAATCTGGACGTGTGTGGTGAATGCCATCCGTTCTACACTGGCAAGCAGCGTGACGTTGCTACCGGTGGCCGTGTTGACCGCTTCAACAAGCGTTTCAGCGTGCCGGGTGCCAAGAAGTAATCTCTGCCCGTCAGACGAAAAAGGCGCTTTTAGCGCCTTTTTTCATTTCTGCTTCTCAATCATCATCAATCTGCCTAAATACTGTGTATATCGCAGGATTCAGGTCTGCCAATCAGTCATTCCATATAAATCATGTCCTGACGTAGGATAAAGCCGCCTACTGTGGACAGAAGGCGACTTCGTCGAGTCGATAGGTCGATAGATTGTCTCGATAGCATGTTACCCGCTGTTTTGGGTATTACTGCGAAATCAATATTCCCAAGTGTCGGGATCAACACCCAGCTCACGCATAATAATCTTCGCTGCTTCAGGAATTTCATCACTGCGTTCTTTACGCAGATCTTCATCATTCGGCAACGGCTGCCCGGTAAAGGCATGCAGAAATGCTTCGCACAGTAATTCACTGTTGGTCGCATGGCGCAGGTTATTCACCTGGCGTCGGGTCCGCTCATCGGTGAGGATTTTTAATACCTTCAGAGGAATGGATACCGTAATTTTTTTGACTTGTTCGCTCTTCTTGCCGTGTTCAGCGTAAGGGCTGACATACTCGCCGTTCCACTCAGCCATGGGACACCTTAAATTTGTCGGAAAAATACAAAATTCTGAAAACCGGCCAATTATGCCCGATCTTCCGTGTTCTCACTAAATAAATGTCGGTTTTACTCGACCAGAGTCACTGAAAGGACGCAATTTGCCCGTGATTAATAGACTCAACCTGTTGCTTAATACCCTGATTGTTGCACGGGGCATAGCTGAAATCAGCGTGACATCATAATGATACTTAAAGCCGCTATAATTTTAGCGGGTATTATTCCATTGCTCAATCTATACGCAAAGAAGTTTAGATGTCCAGATGTATTGACGTCCATTCTTTGTGCGTCTAATCTGACGTAACATTTTTAGCGTCCCGGCAGGCAGAAACCAATATGACACGTAAACAGGCAACAATAGCAGTCCGTAGCGGGTTGAATGATGACGAGCAATATGGCTGTGTTGTTCCGCCGATTCACCTCTCCAGTACCTATAACTTTATCGATTTTAATCAGCCCAGAACGCACGATTATTCCCGACGCGGCAACCCGACGCGCGACGTGGTACAACGTGCTCTGGCTGAGCTGGAAGGCGGTGCGGGAGCGGTAATGACCAGCTCCGGTATGTCTGCGATTCATTTGGTTTGCACTACGCTATTGCAGCCGGGTGATTTACTGGTTGCGCCCCATGACTGCTACGGCGGTAGCTATCGTCTGTTTGATAGTCTGAGTAAGCGCGGTGCCTATCGGGTGCTGTTTGTCGATCAAGGGGATGAAGCGGCGTTAAAACGTGCGCTGGCGGAAAAACCCAAGCTGGTACTGATTGAGACCCCAAGCAACCCATTATTGCGGGTGGTAGATATTGCAGCCATCTGCCAGGCGGCGCAGGCCGTGGGCGCGCTGACCGTGGTGGATAATACCTTCCTCAGCCCGGTATTGCAGCAACCGCTGGCGCTGGGTGCCGATTTGGTGATCCATTCCTGCACCAAATATCTCAACGGTCACTCGGACGTGGTTGCCGGCGCGGTGATTGCCAAAGACCCAGCGCTGGCGGTAGAGCTGGCGTGGTGGGCGAATAATATTGGCGTGACCGGCGCGGCTTTCGACAGCTATTTGTTATTACGTGGCCTGCGAACGCTTTCACCGCGAATGGCTCAACAGCAGCGCAACGCGGATGACATTGTTGGTTATTTACAACAGCAGCCTTTAGTAAAAAAGCTGTATCATCCTTCTCTGCCACAACATCCCGGCCACGAAATTGCCTGTCGCCAACAGTCTGGCTTCGGTGCGATGCTCAGTTTTGAACTGGATGGAGATGAACAGGTGCTGCGCCGCTTCCTTTCTGCTTTGGAATTATTCACATTGGCAGAGTCATTAGGCGGCGTGGAAAGCCTGATTTCCCATGCCGCTACCATGACTCACGCGGGTATGGCGGCGGAAGCAAGGACTGCTGCGGGTATCACCGACAGCTTGTTACGCATTTCCGTGGGTATTGAAGACAGCGAAGATTTGATTGCCGATCTGGAAAATGCCTTCCGGTTGGCGGTAACGAGGTAAGCATGAATGCAATAGCGATAGCAGGGGCGGTCACTGGGCGTCAACTGCATAAATTTGGTGGTAGCAGCCTTGCTGACGTGAAGTGTTACCTGCGAGTGGCCGAAATTATGGCCAACTACAGTAAACCGGGTGATTTAATGGTGGTATCTGCCGCAGGCAGTACGACCAACCAATTGATAAACTGGCTAAAACTAAGCCAAAGCGATCGTTTGTCTGCGCATCAGGTGCAGCAAGCGCTGCGCCGCTATCAGCAGGATTTGATTAATGGATTATTGCCACCGGAGGCCGCCGAGCCGTTGATTGCAGCCTTTATTCAGGATCTGGAGCGTCTGGCTGGATTATTGGATAACCGCGTTGACGATGCTATTTATGCCGAAGTGGTTGGCCATGGAGAAATCTGGTCAGCGCGCCTGATGGCGGCGGTACTGCAAAAGCAGGATATGGATGCCACCTGGCTGGATGCGCGCAGCTTCCTGCGGGCAGAGCGGGCAGCACAGCCACAGATCGACGAAGGGCGATCTTATCCGCTGCTGCAACAGCTATTGGCGCAACATCCTCATCAACGTTTAGTGGTCACCGGTTTTATCTCGCGTAACGATGCAGGTGAAACCGTACTGCTTGGTCGTAATGGCAGTGACTATTCGGCAACTCAGGTTGGGGCATTGGCCGCCGCCGAGCGGGTAACCATCTGGAGTGACGTCGCTGGCGTATATAGCGCCGATCCGCGCAAAGTTAAAGATGCCTGTTTGTTGCCGTTGCTGCGTTTGGATGAAGCTAGCGAGCTGGCGCGTCTGGCTGCGCCGGTATTGCATACGCGTACTTTGCAGCCGGTTTCTGGCAGTGATATCGATTTGCAGCTGCGCTGTAGCTACCAGCCGGAGCAAGGCTCTACTCGCATCGAACGCGTGCTGGCATCAGGCACCGGTGCAAAAATAGTGACCAGTCATGATGATGTCTGCCTGATTGAATTGCAGATAGCCCGTCACCACGATTTCTCGCTGGCGCAAAAAGAGATAGACCTGCTGCTGAAACGCTCACAAATCAAACCGTTAGCGACGGGGATTCATCCCGATCGTAACCTATTGCAGCTTTGCTATACCTCTGAAGTCGTCAATAGCGCCCTGCGGGTGTTGGAAGATGCCACGCTGCCGGGGAAATTATCGCTACGGGAAGGCTTGGCACTGGTGGCATTAGTAGGCGCAGGCGTTTGCAAGAATCCGTTGCACAGCCATCGTTTCTATCAACAGCTTAAAGATCAGCCGGTTGAGTTTATCTGGCAGGCCGAAGACGGTATCAGCATCGTTGCGGTACTGCGTCTGGGGCCGACCCAACATTTGATTCAAGGCCTACACCAGACTCTGTTCCGGGCGGAAAAACGTATCGGGCTGATGCTGTTCGGCAAAGGTAATATTGGTGCTCGCTGGCTGGAGCTCTTTGCCCGCGAACAAAAAAACATTTCGGCTCGCAGCGGATTCGAATTTGTACTGGCAGGTGTGGTTGATAGCCGCCGCAGCTTGCTGAGTTACGACGGGCTGGACGCCAGCCGCACCTTGGCTTTCTACGATGATGAAGCCAAAGAGCAGGATGAAGAATCACTTTTCCTGTGGATGCGTGCGCATCCATTCGATGATTTGGTGGTATTGGATGTCACGGCCAGTCAGTCGCTGGCGGAGCAATATCTGGACTTTGCCAGCTATGGTTTCCACGTGATTAGCGCCAATAAGCTGGCGGGCGCATCCAGCAGCAATACTTATCGACAGATTCGCGATGCTTTCGCCAAAACGGGTCGCCATTGGTTGTACAACGCCACCGTGGGTGCCGGTTTGCCGGTCAACCATACGGTGCGGGATCTGCGCGACAGCGGTGACAGCATTCTGGCAATTAGCGGCATTTTCTCCGGTACTTTATCCTGGTTGTTCCTACAGTTTGACGGCACAGTACCTTTCACCGAGCTGGTGGATCAGGCGTGGCAGCAAGGATTAACCGAACCCGATCCGCGCGTCGATCTTTCCGGACAGGATGTCATGCGCAAACTGGTGATTCTGGCTCGCGAAGCGGGTTACGACATCGAACCTAATCAAGTGCGGGTCGAGTCCCTGGTGCCTGCGGGTACTGAGACAGGTTCTGTCGATCAATTCTTCGAAAATGGCGAAGCGTTAAATCAGCAAATGATTCAGCGTCTGGAGGCGGCCAACGAAATGGGGCTGGTATTACGTTACGTCGCGCGTTTTGATGCCAATGGTAAAGCGCGGGTTGGCGTGGAAGCCGTTCGTCCTGAACATCCGCTGGCCTCGTTATTGCCATGCGATAATGTGTTTGCCATTGAAAGTCGTTGGTATCGTGATAACCCATTAGTGATTCGCGGGCCGGGAGCGGGGCGAGACGTAACCGCCGGCGCTATCCAGTCCGATTTGAACCGTTTGTCTCAGCTGTTGTAATCGTACTTCTGGCAGGTCGCTATTCAGAGTTTCTATCTGGCTAGCGGCCTGTTATTCATATCAATATTCTGTTATTTCCCCTGTCTACCGCGGCTCATTTCGAGCATGTTTGCCCGTTTTTATACACATGAATTTCCTGCGTGTACTGAGTGAAGATTAATCATCGGGCTAAACTAATATAAGCGTTGACTCCAGCGATAAGATCGGTCATTTTCTATCTAGACGTCTAAACGTATGGACGCTTAGAATGGTAAATGCGGAGAAACTAAACCGCGATATCGATAACGATGGGTGACGAGGTAGACAGGGTATGAGTTTTTTTCACGCAAACCAGCGGGAAGCGCTGAATCAGAGTCTGGCAGAGTTGCAGGGTCAGATTAACGTCTCTTTCGAGTTTTTCCCGCCGCGTACCAGCGAGATGGAAGACACCCTGTGGAGCTCGATTGACCGTTTAAGCACACTGAAACCTAAGTTTGTTTCAGTGACTTACGGGGCTAACTCCGGTGAGCGCGACCGTACTCACAGCATTATTAAAGACATTAAAGAGCGTACCGGTCTGGATGCTGCACCGCATTTGACCTGCATTGACGCCTCGGCGGGTGAGCTGCGTGAGATTGCGCAGGATTACTGGCGCAATGGCATTCGTCATATTGTGGCGTTACGCGGTGATTTGCCGGAGGGCAGCGGTAAGCCGGAAATGTATGCAACCGATCTGGTTGCTTTGCTGAAAGACGTCGGCGATTTTGATATTTCCGTGGCAGCTTATCCGGAAGTACATCCTGAGGCTAAGAGCGCTCAGGCGGATTTGATTAATCTTAAGCGTAAGATTGATGCCGGTGCTAACCGTGCCATTACTCAGTTTTTCTTCGACGTAGAAAGTTACCTGCGTTTTCGCGATCGCTGTGTGGCGACGGGAATTGACGTAGAAATCGTGCCGGGAATTTTGCCGGTATCCAACTTTAAGCAGCTACAGCGCTTTGCCACCATGACCAACGTGCGCGTTCCTCATTGGATGACCAGCGTATTTGAAGGGCTGGATAACGACCCTGAGACGCGCAAAATGCTGGGCGCTTCTATCGCTATGGATATGGTGAAAATTCTGAGCCGCGAAGGAGTAAAGGATTTCCATTTCTATACCCTGAATCGGGCAGAAATGAGCTACGCCATTTGCCATACTTTGGGTGTTAGGCCTTAACTTATTGTCGACATTATAGATTTCAATATGCAAAAGGGGCTAATTAGCCCCTTTGTCGTCCTTACAATAACGATTTTGCGATTTCATCATTTGGGGGATTGCTCCCCCATCAGAAACTAGCCGGTATTACGCATACCTGCGGCGACGCCAGCAATAGTCACCATCAACGCCTGTTCAACGCGGGCATCCGGATGTTCCTGCTGACGGGAACGGTGCAGTAATTCCGCCTGAAGCACGTTCAATGGATCGGTATAAACGTTGCGTAACGCGATAGATTCGGCAATCCACGGTAGATCGGCCATCAAATGATCGTCATTGGCGATGGTTAACACCACTTTAATATCGGCGGCGAGCTGATCGCGCAATTGCTTACCTAACGGCCAGAGCTTTTTGTCGACCAAACGCTGATCGTAATATTCAGCCAGCCACAGATCGGCTTTAGCGAAGACCATTTCCAGCATGCCGATGCGAGTGGAGAAGAATGGCCAATCGCGGCACATGGTTGCCAGCTCATCCTGTTTTCCTGCATCAATGGCTTTTTGCAAACCGGCCCCGGCACCCAGCCAAGCGGGCAGCATCAGGCGGTTTTGCGTCCAGGCGAAAATCCACGGAATAGCGCGCAGACTTTCCACACCACCGTTCGGGCGGCGTTTCGCCGGGCGAGAACCCAACGGCAATTTGCCCAATTCCAGTTCCGGCGTTGCCGCACGGAAATAAGGCACAAAGTCAGGATTTTCACGAATATAGCCGCGATACATATCACAGGATGCCTCAGACAGTAGATCCATGACTTCGACCCACTCTTTCTTCGGTTCCGGCGGTGGCAATAGATTGGCTTCCAGAATCGCCCCGGCGTACAGCGCCAGACTGCTGATAGTGACTTCAGGTAAACCGAATTTAAAGCGAATCATTTCGCCTTGCTCGGTGACGCGCAGGCCACCTTTCAGGCTACCCGGAGGCTGGGAGAGCAGCGCCGCATGAGCAGGTGCGCCACCGCGACCGATAGAACCGCCGCGACCGTGGAACAGCGTCAAAGCGACACCGGCTTTCTCACAGGTTTTAATTAAGGCATCCTGAGCACGATACTGCGCCCACGAAGCGGCCATGACACCCGCGTCTTTGGCTGAATCGGAATAACCGATCATAACCATCTGTTTGCCCTGAATCAGGCCGCGATACCAGTCAATGCTTAGCAACTGTTTCATCACGTCATCGGCGTTATTCAGATCGTCGAGAGTTTCAAACAGCGGCGCAACGGGCAGAGTGAATGGACAACCGGCTTCTTTGAGCAGTAAATGCACGGCCAGTACGTCAGAAGGGACTTTCGCCATGGAAATCACGTAAGCGGCGATGGAGCCTTCCGGCGCTTCGGCGATAACCCGGCAGGTTTCCAGCACTTCCTGAGTCTCGGCGCTGGGCTCCCACTTTAATGGTACCAGCGGGCGCTTGGAGTTAAGTTCGCGAATCAGGAACGCTTGTTTATCTGATTCTGACCAGCTTTCATAATCACCCAGACCCAAATAGCGAGTCAGTTCGGCAATAGCATCGGTGTGACGGGTACTTTCTTGACGAACGTCGATACGCACCAGCGGCACGCCGAAGCAGCGCACGCGGCGCAGCGTATCCAGCAACTGGCCGTTGGCGATAATTTCCATCCCACAGGCTTTTAGCGATTGATAGCTGGCATACAACGGTTCCCACAGTTGTTCATTGCTGATCAACAGATCTTCCGGAGGTAATACGCGATCGCCTTTCAGGCGGCCTTCCAGATAAGTTTGGGTGTTGATTAGCTGGGTACG